>JAFADM010000464.1 GCA_023424865.1 Bacillota bacterium
ATTGATTTTCCAAGCATACTTCCCACGGCAACCATCATGCTCATTTTGAATGCAGGACAAATCATGAATGTTGGATTTGAGAAAGTCTTCTTAATGCAGAACAATTTAAATTTGCGTGCCAGCGAGGTTATTTCAACCTATGTTTACAAGGTTGGTCTTGCAACATCCACTCAGGATTTTTCATATGCAACAGCCATCGGTTTGTTTAATTCCATCATCAATTTTGTGCTGATTGTTTTCGTTAACTGGGCATCAAAACGCCTGAGCGGAAACCGTCTGTGGTAGAAAGGCGGGACATAGCAATGAATCATGCTCTAGTAAAAAACAAATCACGGCTGACCTCAAGTGACAGAATTTATTATACCGTAGTAAACATTATCATGACTCTACTGCTCATCACCGTAGCCTATCCTTTGATTTATATCGTTTCGGCCTCCTTCTCCTCACCGTCTGCCGTAGCTGCGGGACGGGTTGTGCTCTGGCCGGTGGATTTAAGCCTTGAGGGCTATATCGCCGTCTTTAAAAGCAGAGATATAATAAGCGGGTACAGAAATACCTTTTTTTACACCCTGCTCGGTACAGTCATAAATGTCTGCATGACGCTCGTTGCGGCATATCCCCTTTCCCGAAAGGATCTGCGGGGCCGGGATTTTTTCATGCTGCTCTTTACCTTTACAATGATTTTTAACGGCGGTATGATCCCTTCCTATATTTTAATGCGGGATCTGAACCTTATTAATACACCGTGGGTAATGGTGATTCCGGGAGCTATTTCCGTGTACAACATGATTATTACAAGGACCTTTCTGCAAACCACCATACCCCAGGAACTCCTTGAAGCAAGTAAAATGGACGGGTGCAGTGATGCACGGTATTTTTTCAGCATCATTCTGCCTCTTTCCAAAGCCGTCATTGCCACTATCACACTTTTCTATGCGGTAGGCCACTGGAATGCCTATTTCAATGCGTTCATTTATTTGAATGACAGGCAGCTTTTCCCGCTGCAGATTATATTAAGGGAAATTCTTATTGCCAACACCATTGACGTCAACCAGGTTATCGATCCTGAGCTGGCGCAGGCCAAGCAGGGACTGGCAGACCTTTTAAAGTATTCATTGATTATTGTTTCAACTCTGCCCATCTTAATTTTCTATCCCTTTATTCAGAAGCATTTTGTTTCAGGTGTGATGATCGGCGCAATCAAGGGTTGAGCTTTGTCACCGTGTATTAATATTGGGATTAGAAGATAAGCAGGTATGAAAAAGAAATGTAAGAAATTCATCCTAATAAATCAAAAGCGCGGGGGCATCGAGCCCCCTCCCTTTTAGCCAGATTTGCTTACGCAAATGGCTGCCGAGTAAAGGGGCTGCAGGCATTGTCTTTAGCCGCAGCCCCCGATGCTTTCCCCGTCAGGCAAGCCCTTGCTCCTTATATGAGCAGGGCTGTGCCGAATGCTTATCCCTTCAAGCCGGTTGTGGCAATGCCCTCCACAAAGTATTTCTGGGCGAGAAAGAAAAGCAGTATTAATGGCAGAATTGAGACCAGCGCCATAGCCAGCACCTGGTTCCACGCTATATTTGCGCCGATGTCCAGAGACATTCTCAGCGCAAGGGATAAGGGGTATTTGTTTACGGAGTTAATAAAAATCAACGGGTTCATAAAGTCATTCCAGGTCCACATGAATTGGAACAGCCCGGCGGAAAACAAGGCCGGCTTCATAAGGGGCAAAAGGATGTTCCAGTAGACCCGGAAGGTGCTGCAGCCGTCAATATAGGCCGATTCATCAAGCTCCCGCGGAACTCCCCGGAAGAACTGGATCAGCTGATAAGTAAAAAAGGGATAACAGGCCAATAAAGCCGGTGCGTAGAATGCCCGGTAGGTGTTGAGCCACCCCAGCTGATTGAACAGCGTATAGCGGGGGATGATGATAACGGCATTGGGCAGCATCAGCGTTGCTATTAAAAGAGGAAACAGCACTTTTTTAAAGGGAAAGTTAAACCGGGCAAACCCGTAAGCCACCACTGAACTGGCAAGTACCGTAAAGGCCACCACCGGCAGCACAAGAAGAAAGGTATTCTTGAAATAGGTCAAATAGGTAATTTTACCGTTGCCCATCCATCCGTTTACATAACCGCTCCAATCGAAGGAGCGGGGCAGAAGTCCGGTGGAGCCGAAGATTTCGGCGTTGGTTTTGGATGTGGCAAAGAACAGCCAGATAATGGGATAAATCATGATCATACCGAAAAGAAACATGAATATATAGGTCAAAGCCTTTTTAAACCGCATTGTTCCACCGCCTTAATCATTGTAGTGTACCCAGAATTTGGATGTGCCGAATAGAATAACCGTCATAAGCATGATTAACACAAACATTACCCAGGATACCGCGCTGGCATAGCCCATTTTAAAGTTTGAAAACGCCTCCGTGTACAGCTTCATGCCAAGAACATAGGTCGCCTTGTTAGGGCCGCCGTTGGTAACGACAAAAGCAGAGGTGAAGTTTTGAAACGCCTGTATGGTCTGCATAATCAGATTAAAGAAAATAATCGGAGTGATAGAGGGGAAGGTGATGGACCAGAAGGTCCGCCATTTTTTTGCGCCGTCAACATCGGCAGCTTCATACAGCTCTTTAGGCACCTGCTTCAGGGCGGCCAGCAGTAAAACCATAGAGGATCCAAACTGCCATATTTCCAATATGCATATGGTGGGAAGCGCTTTGGAGGGATCTCCCAGCCAGTTTGGCCCCTGAATGCCAATAACAGACAGCATATTGTTGATGACACCCTCACTCATAAACATCAGCTTCCAGAGAATGGATACTGCGATGCTGCCTCCCATAAGAGAAGGCAAATAATAAACGGTGCGAATGAAATTAATAAATTTCAGCTTTTGATTTAGTATCAGCGCTACAATCATAGCCATAACCAGCTTGCCGGGAACGGTTATCAGTACATAACCAAAGGTTACCCTTATGCTGTTAGCCAGGTCCCTGTCGATGGTAAAAAGCCGCTTGTAGTTATCAAGGCCTATCCATTCGAAGGATGCAATATTATATTTGGCAAAGGAATAGATGAAGGAACTGATAAAGGGGTATGCCTGGAGCAAAACAAGGCCGATAAGCCAGGGGGATATATAAACCAAACCCATCAGATCTCTTTTTGTGTAATGTCCGCGTTTTACAATGGGGTTCGATGCTTTCATGTACCTCCTCCTTCTTCTCACGCTTTCCTCATGAAAGCGTGGGCCGCCGCATTTGCCGCGGCAGCCCGTCAAAACACTTATTTCTGTCGGGACAGGAAATCATCGATAAGCTCGATGGCTTCATCCGCCACCTGTTCAGGTGTGGCATTGCTGTAGGCGATGCTTTCCACCATGTCAACCAGAATCTGCGCTATCTCCGATCCTGTGGTAAAGCCGTGCTCGGCAATACCGTTGAGCTGGGAGGCGTAATCCATGGCGTCTGAAACAACCTTTGTAATCAGCTTGTTTTCATTGAGTATCTGGCGGTTGCGTTCAATTGCCGGTACGGACCTCAGATCCTTGAGGGTTATAATGGCTTCCTCACTATTGAAGAAATAGTCCCAGAAGGCTGTTGCTGCTTCGGGATTTGCACAGGTTTTGGCGGTTGCCATAAGCTGGGGAGGTGCAGAGGTAAAGCCGTCATTCTGCCTTCCTTCAGGGAGAGGTCCCTGAACGGCTATGAAACTGGCATTTTCACCGCCATAAGCGTTTACCAGGTTGTTGGCGGTAGAGGCAAAGCCAACGCCGGCCACAAAATCTCCCGCAATCCATTTGGTGTTGGTTTCCGTCGCATTATAAAAGGGTGCGCTTTCCTGGGCAGGCTGGACGGTGCCGGATTCATACAGGAGCTTAACATAATTCAATACATCAATTAACTGCTCCCTGTCAAAGCTTCTGGCAAACTTTTCGTCCACAATAAAGGGATGACCGGTCTTTTGCATAATCATGGGACGAATAATCTGTTCAGCCACACGAAGGGTATCCAGATTCAAATAATACTTGCTTGAATCGTAGGCCTGCACCTTTTTGCCCATTTCGATCATGGAATCCCAGGTAATCTGGCTTTTGTAATCCAGGCCGATTTTGTCCGCAAGAGTGGTGTTGACTACCCAGGCGGCTCCTGCAATACCTGTGGGCACGGCATAGACCTTTTCGTTATAGACGCCGTAGTTTTTCAGCAGGGTTTCGTCAAAGCCTGAAATATCAAAATAGTCAGAATAGTCTTTATAATCGATGAAGTAGTCGCCATTTTGCACAAGCTCGAAGAACCAGGCCGGATCGTTCTGGAACATATCCGCCGCAGCTCCGCTGTAAAGCTGGGTGACAAGCTTTTCCTTATAGCCCTCGTTGCCGCCGTATTCAGCCTCAATGCTCACGTTGGGATAAAGGGCTTCAAACTGATCGATGACCTCAAGGGTGGCGTTATTTCTTTCATCACCGCCCCACCACATAAACCGGAGTGTAACCGGATCGGTTGTGATGTTTTTAAGCTGGTAGCCCGAATCGGTTGTCCTTGGTGTGCTGGAAGGTGTGGTGCCTCCGCCGGATGTGGTGGGTGAGGGTGTGCCTTGGGGCTGCCCGTTTGTGCTGTTTGGGGTGCTTGAGCAGCCTGACAGCGAGGAAGCAAGCAGCACCGTAATCAGCAGGGATGCCAGGTAACGTTTCATAACAAAGTTTCCTCCTTATCGTTTGTATCTAAATTGTAGCGTTTCTCCCGATTTAAAAACAGTAACCGTGCTTTTTATTCAGTATCAGCTTTTTACATGGATTCTTTAACGGGGTATCATTATTTGTGATTTCTATTCGGCATTTGTCCTCTTGCCCGTTTGGGTGGAAAACCCCTGTCCAATATGGTATGATAAAGGCTAAAAATCGGCATGTTGCACAGGCAAGGGGCTGTATTTATGGATAGGCAGTATCAATTGGTTATCATTGATGATGAGGAGCATGTCTGCAACGGAATTTCCAATATTTTTCCATGGAGTAATGTCGGTTTTGCTGTAGCCATGATTTTTACGGACAGCGAGGAAGCCCTCCGATATATAGACAGCCACACGGTTCATGCGGTTATGACCGATATCCGCATGCCCAAGCTGTCAGGTATCGATATAGCCAAAAAGCTTGCCATGACTCATCCTCAGATCAAGGTCATTTTTATGAGCGGCTACAGCGATTTTGAGTATATGAAATCGGCAATTCTCCACTCCGTCTGTGATTATCTGCTTAAACCCATTAAATACGACGAGCTGCTCACCTGCTACCAAAGGGTTCGGGAGCATCTCAACAGGGAAAACAGCATTGAGGAATCGGAGCAGAGCCAGTCCTATTATCTTCAAATTATATCAACAGCCTTAAAATATATCGACACTCATATCCGCAACGCTTCACTGGAAGAGCTTGGGATAAAAATAAAAATGAGCCCCAGCTATTTGTCCCGAATTATTAAGGAAAAATCGGGCAAGAATTTTTCGGTTTACCTTCTTGAAGCCCGAATGAAAAAAGCCATGCAGCTTCTTCGCAGTATTGAGTATAAGCATTATGAGATTGCATTTATGGTAGGCTATGATAATCCTAAAAACTTTTCAAGGGCATTTAAGCAGTACTACGGGATTTCTCCCAAGGAATTTCGTGAACAGGAAGGCGGCGGGGAGGACTAAGCGGTGCGTAAGCGTATTTTTCTGAGAAGGTTTGTAATGTATTTTTTCATGATTCTGCTTCCCCTGG
The DNA here is from genome assembly GCA_023424865.1 of Bacillota bacterium. Next base: position 5,746 of record JAFADM010000464.1, read on the forward strand.
TATTTACACTTTTGGTATACTCTACCTTTGCCAAGCAGTCCCAGATAAAGGATGCCCAGCAAACAACCCTGCAATCACTGGAGCAGGTAGACAGCAGCCTCCGTTTATCTTTAGAAAATGCTACCTATCAGCGTAATCTCTTTACCGGGGCCCCAAGACTCATGACCTCGCTTAAAAAAATCCTGGCCAAGAATACCATGTCTTATACGGATGTTGTCATTGTTGACTGTATTCAGATTCTCATAGGCCAGTCTCTCAATTACAATTTGAATATTCACTCCGTCTACCTGGGGCTGGATGATTATAAACGCTTCTTTTCGTCCGATAAAGGCATCCAATCCATAGACAACTTCGTGGACGACCAGTGGTACAGCCTGTATCTTTCCCGTGATACCGACGATAAAATATGGACCTGCAGGCGCAGTTATCTGGAGTATAACCGCCGAATTGAGCTCATCAGCGTCTTTATGCAGCTAATCAACGCAAGAGGGGTTATAGTGGTGAATTTAAACCCGGAGCGGCTTCAATCCATGATTGACAAGACTTATTTTAATGCCAACGAGGCCATATTTCTGCTGGACTCCAACCATGATATACTACTCAATAACAGTAAGGGCGGGGAATATAAGAATGACTTTTCCGAGCATCCGGACAGCACCGTGGATTTATCGGAAATCCCTTTCATGGAGCCCACAAGAGTAACTATCAAGGACACATCCTATTACGCAACGCTGACAGCGCCCTCTGAATACGGCTTCCAGCTGCTATCCCTGATAAAAGAAAGAGATTATTATCCCCTGACATTGTATATCAATACCACCATTGCCCTTCAGGCCAGCGCTGCCGTTATTATGGCACTGCTGCTGGCTGTTTTTGTCACCTTGAAAAATACGCGTCAGTTCTATCATTTGTTTGACGTGCTGAATGATGCTGAAAACGGGGTGTTCCACAAGCATGAGGGACGGAGGTATATGGTGGACGAGTACGATTTGATAATAAATAATGTGATTAAGACCTTTATCAGTAATAAAAGCCTTAAAAACGAGCTGACAGAAAAGCAGCACCTGAAAACGAAGGCTGAGCTTACGGCGCTGCAGCTCCAGATCAATCCCCATTTTCTCTTTAATTTTCTGCAGCTATTGGACAATCAGGCCTACAGCCTGACAAACGGATATACGGAATTGAATGGGACGATACAGAATCTTTCCGCCATACTGAAATACACCCTCGCATCACCTCAGGAATCGGTAAAGCTTAAGGAAGAGCTTGACCACCTCCATTTTTATGCGGATATTAACTACAAGCGCTACCCCAATATGTTCATTCTCTATTTTGATTATGACGAAGATATTTTAGACTATTACACCTTCCGCCTCATTTTGCAGCCCCTCATTGAGAACAGCTTATATCACGGCATCCGCCCGCTGAACCGCATCCGTATGGGGCTTATTAAAATAAGGATTTACAGGAAGGATGCCTTCCTGCATTTCCTTATTATTGATAATGGCAGGGGGATGGATAAGGAAAAGCTAAAACAGCTGCGCCTGCTTCTTGAAAGCAATGAAATAAGTTCCAGGCATATTGGTCTTAGCAATACTAACAGCCGCCTGGTGATGTACTTTGGAAGACAATGCGGAATAAGGATACACAGTAAGGTAAACGTGGGAACCAGCGTCAGGTTCTGTATTCCTTTAATTCAGGAAAAAGAGGATTTTCTGCTGGCTTAACAGCCGGTCCGGCGTCATCCGGCGGCAGAAGCTGCCGCCGGATGCGCCGCGTTTAACCGTTCAGCTTATGTCCAAGCCCTTATAAACAAACCTTTTAAATAGCGCCTCCGAAGAGGAGCGTGCTCCGTTTCCCGTTGCGTAAAGGGCATAGAATGTACCTGTAAAACCCAGCTCGTGGGCCTCTGTTGAAACATACCGGGTGTGAGCCTGACCCAGATAAAGCTCGTTGTCAACCATGACCGTATAGATGCGGTAGCTAAGAGGATCCGATTTGATCCGGATCACAACTCTCCCGGTCGACATAGGCAATCGGGCGGCAATCTGTGTTATTTCACCCACAACCTTGCGGAAGCATAGACAGGTTTCTCCGTATTCCTTTGTCAAATAGACATCCACATGCGCGTCCTGCTTGTAATAAATACTTATCCCGGCTTCTTCACGATTGTAGGCAGGAGAAAATTCCATTTCCACCTCAAGCTCACTGCATAAATCCTTTTGGCGAAACCCCAGAAAAGCAGGATTTTCGGTATCGGAGAGGGTATGCTGGCTGCCGCGCAATATAAGCCCATCCGATCCTGTACCGTAAGCGTTTTCATCCGGATTGCGCAAATACGCCCAATTAAAATCTATCCCTTTTGAGAAATCTGCAGTGTAATCGGTGCTTAGCTCCTGAACCGTGCTGCAGTCGACATTCATAAGAGTGGTGATGGGTTCCTTATTATTGATGAGAGGCCAGCCATCCACCCAGTTCACAGGAGCCAGAAAGGTTTCCCTTCCCAGATGATGAAAATACTGATGGGTTTGCTGGTAGCCGTGGAACACCGCCCACCATTTTCCATTACTGTCTTCAATAAGATCTGCGTGTCCCGTGGCCTGTATAAGATCACCCTTGCGGTTTTTATGGGTCAGGATGGGATTATAGGGACAGGGCTCATATGTGCCGTACAATTCCCTGCTGCGGGCGATGGTTACCATGTGGCCGAGCTCCGTGCCGCCTTCGGCGATTATTTGATAATACCATCCGTTTATTTTGTATAAGTGAGGCGCTTCGGGCGCATTTTCACCGATGCCTCCCCAAAGCGGCCGGGCAGGCCTGAGAAAGTTGCCGGTTTTAAGATCGATGGGGGCACAGTGAAAGCCTGCTCTTGGCCTGCTTCGATCCCTGTCGTTGGAGATAAAATGGGCGCTGCCGTCGTCCTCAAAAAAGAGGGAAGGATCAATGCCTCCCTGCTCCACAAAGACTGGTTCAGACCACTCTCCCGACGGATCCCGGGCCGTTGTATAGAAATTACCGCCATTTGGAACATTGGTGGTCACCATATAAAACAGATCGTCGTGGGAATTGTAGCGGATAGTGGGAGCGTAAATGCCTCTGGAACAGGGAATTCCCGTCAAATTAAGCTGACTCTTCCTGGTAAGACAGTGCCCAATTTGCTTCCAGTTCACAAGATCCCTGGAATGAAACAGCGGACCCCCCGGAAAAAACTCAAACGAGCTGGTTACCAGATAGTAATCCTCACCCTTTCGGCAAATGCTGGGATCCGGATAGAAGCCCGGGATAATGGGGTTTTGATAGTGCATGTCAAACATCCTTTCATAAAGCAAAAGCTCGGGGCATCGAACCCCTTCGCTTTTAGTCAGATTTGCTTATGCAAATGGCAAAAAAAGCAGGGGCTGCCGTAACTTCTCGGCAGCCCGTAACCCCAGTGAGGGGATTAATAATGAAAATTATTTACTGCGGTTATAAGCGTCGGTACGGATTTGCACAACTTGCTCAAGGCCAAGCCGGTTCATGGTGGAAATGTAGTTATTCCATTCGCCGTCATTGTTGACGTCAAGCTGTCCCATAATGAACCTTGAGTAGAATTCGTTCAAGGTCTGGGAGAGGTTGGTTTCTATATCCGCCAATTCGCTGCTTTCTTCCTCAGTAAATTTCTGAATAGGTTTAATGAAGAAATAGTAGTTCTCGCGATCAATAAAGGTATTGGCCAGGTCTGCAAGATAAGGCTGGTAATAGTCATTCTGGTTTTGATGCTGGGGGGCGACAGGCAGGAACCCATAGTTTTCAAGGATATCCCCTTCGGATTTCGTGGGATTTCTCATTTGATCCATAAAGACATAGTTCTCACCCTGCTTTTCGTAAGTGGCGCCTTCAATTCCATAGGTGCTGAACACCATGCCCTCGTCGGAATAGAACCAGTTGAGCATGTAAAGCAGGCGGTCGACCTTTTCCTCATCAATTTCGCTGTTGAAGCCCGCGCCGTCGGCTAAAAAGTAGGGCTCGCGCTTAAAGAAATGGCCGTTAGCGGGATCCTCGGTAATCATTAAATCCGCCCATGCCCAGCTTGCATTGGGGTTCTCTGTCTGAGAAAGGGGGTTGTAATCGGTATCCACCTTACCCGGATATCCCCACATGATCATATGGTTTCCCTGGGATTGAAGCTTATTGGCCTGCTCCACGGTGCCGGTACTGAATTCCTTCCATATTAAATCATTTTTATAGAGCTTGCTGATGAATGAAATATGTCTGCGAAAGTCGTCCGTAGAAAACGCATAAGGTACAAATTCCCCGGTTTTGGGATTGACATAGGATATCTCGCTTGCGGCAAGCTCCGGAATACCGAAGGGCAGCAGCAATCCGGTAAACGCCCAGATGGGAGCTCCTGCGTTAGCCGCTACCAGTGGGATTTTTCCCGTTTTTTCCTTAAGTGTCACCAGGGTATCGAAAAGCTCATCGGTGGTTTCAGGGAAGGAAAGGCCGTACTCCTTGAAAAGATCCTCACGATACATCCAGGCCATGTTCACGCTTTGCGCCCGGCGGCCGGGAAGGTAATAGGACTTATCGTCGGAATAAACGATATTTTCCCACACCACAGGCCACGCATCCGCTTCATAGTGGGAAATGAAGTTCGGAAGCTTTTCCTGCACCTCTTCCAGGGTAAAGCCCCTGAGATAATCGGCCTGAATCCATTCATTAAGCATGAAGGCGGGTCTGTGGGCCAGGCTGATATCCGTTGCCTCGCCTGAGGCGAACATAAGATTCATACGGGTGACATAATCGCTGGCGTTAATATCGGTGATATCCAGCACCACATTGAATTTTTCTTCCAGAAAGGGTGCAAAGAGATCTTCCTTACTCACGTCGCGGACATTTCCCCGGCGCGTTACGGTGATGGTCATCTTCTCACTGAGATCCGGCTCATTTGCTTCCGGTGCTCCGGAAGCAGGCGGAACACTCTCTCCCGCTGTGTTGGAAGGGGTTGGCTCGGGGGTTTGCCTGCTGCTTTGACTATTTGGAGACGAGCAGGCGGAAAGAGTCATCACAAGGATGAGGGACAGTGTGAGCAAACGCTTTTTCATGTTGCGAGATCCTCCTTTAATTAACCTTTTAGTGAACCTATCATAACACCCTTCATGAAGTACTTCTGGATGAAGGGATAAATGATCAGCATGGGGAAAATGGAAATAAAAAGAGTTGCATACTTAACGCCGGTTACGTTGACCGTGCCGATGAAGGCCAATGTGGTAAAATCACCGCTGATGGCCGCCTCTTTAATATCGTTTGTCATAATAACAATTTGTCTTAAAATCATCTGCAGCGGATATTTATCGTTATCCTTGAAATAAATCATGGCTGAAAACCAGGAGTTCCAATGTGAAACCGCATAATAGAGGCCTATGGTAAAAATGATGGCCTTGGAAAGGGGAAGTATTATCTTAACAAAGATAATTAAATCATTGGCACCGTCCAGGGAGGCGCTTTCTTCAAGCTCAACGGGAATGCTCTGGAAAAAAGTACGCATAATGATCATGTTTGTAATGCTGATTGCACCGGGGAGGATCAGGGCCCACATGGAATTGTAGAGTCCCAGGTCTCTCACCAGTAAAAAGCTGGGTACAAGGCCTCCGCTGAAATACATGGGTATGATGGCGATTGTTGTATATAAGCCTCGCAGGGGCAAATGCTTGCGGGAGAGGGCATAGGCGAACGAACCTGTAAGCAGGAGGTTCACTGCCGTTCCAACAGTGGTGTAGATAACGGAATTTTTAAACGCGTTGGGCACGGTGCCCGATGCAAATATCATGTTGTAGGAGTCCAAATTAAAATCCACAGGGAATATGGTAACTATGCCGCTTTCGTTTGCAAGACGTCCGCTGAAGCTGGATGCCAGGACATTAAGAACCGGATACAGAGTCACAACTAAAACAAAGATCATTACTATGTAAACAATAACATCCAGAAGCCTGGATGAAAGGCTATTGTCGCGAATCATAGACGTTCCTCCCTTACCACAGGCTTGTCTCTGAAACCCTGCGGCTGATTGTGTTTGCAATGAACAGAATAAGAATATTTACAACAGAATTGAAGACGGATACCGCTGTTGAAAAGCTGTATTCAAACTGCTCCAGGCCCCGCCGGTAAACAAACGTACTGATGACATCCGAGGTTTCATAGGTAAGGGGCGACTGCATCAGCAGAGCTTTCTCGGAGCCCAGGCTCATAAGCTTGCCAATACTTAATAGCAGCATAATAACAATGGTTGGTGTAATAGCGGGAATGGAGATGTGGCGCATCATTTTAATGCGGCTGGCACCGTCCAGAACAGCGCTTTCATACAGCTCCTGATTTACTCCCGAAAGAGCCGCAATGTATATAATAGCGCTCCAACCGGTGGTTGTCCATATATCCGAAAGGATGTACAAGGGTCGGAACCATCCTGGTTCTGCCATGAAATAAATGGAGTTCATTCCCAGATGCTCCAATGCTCTGTTTACAAATCCGTCTGTCGGTGAAAGAAACATAACCAGCATACCGATAATTGCCGGCAGTGAAATAAAATGGGGAAGATAGCTTACGGTTTGCACCGTTCTTTTGAAGTATTTTCCTTTAACTTCATTAAGCAAAAGCGCAAAGATGATGGGTATGGGAAAAACAAAAAGGATCTGGAAGACATTGATAAGAAGCGTGTTTCGTATGAGGCGCCAGAAATACGGATAATTTATAAATTTGATAAAATGCTCCAAACCGACCCATTCGCTGCCCAGAATGCCGAGCTTTGGCTTGAAATCCTGAAAAGCCATGAGCACACCGTACATAGGCACATATTGGAAAATGATAAAGTACACCAGGCCCGGAATGGCTAATAAATGCAAAAAACGCGTTTTATACATTTGAGCTATAAAAAGGCTGAAGGAGGAGATTCCTTTTTTATTTTTTGTTTGAAGTAATACTGCGGGGGAAAGATCACTCATTGATGACACACCTTTCGTTAATTAAGTTAAAGCTTCGTTATTTCCTTTGCCCATTAAAGCGTAACCGTCAGATTGCACATTAAGCAACTGCCAATTCCCATGATTTTAGTGCGTTTTAATTAGAATCCGTTTTTTAGAGCGAAATAAAGCACCGTGCAAATTCTTGGAACAACGGCAGAAATCTAAGAATTTACAGGTCAATGACGGAAAACCGGATATAATGCATACTTTTTGGGATAAAAACAAGGCTAGAACTTAACAAAATACTAGCCATTCATTGCATCGTTTGCTATAATTTCTGTACAATAACAGCTCGTCTTTCCGAAAGGAGTGAGGGTTCTGTGCGTGTCACCCGAAACAAAAACTTCAAATGCTTCATGATCTCCTATATGCTGGTTATGCTGATACCTTTGGCTATTACTGCCTATGTGTACACCCGATCCACAAATATTATGGAGCGCAATGCCATTGAAGCTAATCTTTTTAAGCTTAATAATTTTAACGATGTCCTGGATGGCAGAATAGAGCGTATTGATAAATATGTCCACGAGCTCAATCAAAACGACAAGCTGGCTAAAATTATTAACTTGCCAAACAGGGATCAGAATACCCCTGATATGTACTGGTTTGAGGATTTCTATAAATATTTCAACGATTTTTCCTTCTACAGCAGCCTGGATTTAAATCGGTGCTTTTTGTTTCTTAATCAGAGTAACGCGGTATTCGGGAATTTCTACCTCAACTTTAATCGGACGGAATTTTATGAGGATTACTTTAAATTTGTGGACTTAAGCTATGAGGAATGGCAGGATCTGTTTTTTGAAAAGTATTATTACGCTCAATTTTTGCCTGCAAGAGAAGTGACGATTAACAACATTACAAATAGATATATTCCATACCTGTATTCCCTTCCGGTAATGAAAAGCGATAACAGCAATATGAGCCGCATGAAAGGTACCGTTTCCTATTTGCTCAATGTGGATAATATCAACGAGCTTCTGTCGGATTCCCTCCGTGAGGATGGCGGGAAGACTTATATTTTAGGTGATAACAATCATATTCTGGCTTCAACGGATAATACTTCCAAGGAATACCTGGAATTGCCTCTTGTGATGGATGAACCTTCCGGTACCAGTAAAATTACCATAGACGGCAAACAGATGCTGGCAATGTATGTGCGCTCGTCTTACTCGGCCCTTTCCTATCTTACGGTGCTTCCGCTGGACAGCATACGCTCGGACATGTACCAGCTGCGCGACATTGTGGGTCTTGTTGTAGGTATTGCCATTCTTGCGGGTTTGTCCGTTTCCGCCTTTCTTTCATACAAAAACACGGTGCCAATATTAAATCTGCTGTCGGCCAACAGCCGACTGCGGGAGGATTTGGAGCTTCAGCATCATTCAATCCAGATTTTATATATTGATAAATTATTGAAAAATGATTTTACAGCCATGGACGATATGGAGCTTACGCTTAAACATGTGGGACTGGAATTGGAGGCCGGCAGCTGCCGCGTCATTCTTGTGCGTATTCTGCCCAGCAATGATATGCTGTCCGATGCCATTTTGCAGGAAAAAGATGTGTACCGTGTGTTAATCAATAATCTTCTTAGACCGCAGGACATCGTACATATCCTAAACCATAATGAGCTGGCCATTATTGTAGCTTCCGGAAGTGATGAAGACATTAATCAAATCGCAAGCCATATCCAAACCGAGTTTAACCGCCAGTTTGGATTTATGCCTCTTTTTTTTGTGGGGGAGGCCTGCGCTCACCCATTTGAAATTCATCACTCTCTGAGGGAGGCTCAGTTTGCAGCCGATTATGCCAATATGAGGGAAACCTCGGGGAATATGGTTTGGTACAGGGATATTGAGATGCAGAACACCTTTGGCCTGTTTGGAAAGGATAGGGAACAGGCTCTGTACAATTTAATCCGGCAGGGAAAAAGACTTGAGCTGGACAACTACCTGCAAAATATGTATCAAAGTGATGAATACCATACCATGCCTGCCGCTATGAAGCAGCTGTTTCTCTCTCATCTCCATACCCTCTTAATAAGGTTTTCCGATGAGTCAAAGGTTACTATCAGCTTCAAGGAATTTGAGAAAATTGACATGACAAAACGGCAGAGTTACTTTACCGCTGTCAAAAATGCTTATATGCAGCTATGTTCATCCCTGGACAGTGGGAAAAAAAGTCACAACCATAAGCTGAGGGAGAATATACTTGCCTATATCCAGGAGAATTATAAGAATTGCGACCTCAGTGTGACCATGCTGGCAGGGCAGTTTAATCTTGCCGAGAGTTATTTTTCACAATTTTTCCGGGAGCAGATAGGGGATACCTTCAGCCACTATTTGGAGAACCTTCGAATCAGCCAGGCCTGTAAGCTGCTGGCGGATGGGTCCCTATCCGTGGACGAAATTGCGCAAAACCTGGGCTATAACACCGCCAATACCTTTCGCCGCGCATTTAAGAGGGTTACCGGCATGACGCCGTCCAGCTATAGCTGATATGTCCGGCAATGCATCCCGACCTAGTCGCAAGTTAATGCTTGTTGCTCGCACATGCATCCTGGCAAGCCGAAACTGAAGGCGCGGCCCAACCGGACCGCGCCCAAGTAACTCTCCATAACTTAAATTCTATTAAACTTTTGCTAGGCTACACCCTGATAAAGTAATATTTCCAATAGGGAGGACAGTATATTGCCTTTGGTTATCAATTCAAATTTGGGGCCGCATCCCTCCCGATAGATGCGCACTGCCTGTAAAATAGCGATTTTGTTATGCTGCTCCGGCTGCACCTTCACTGCATATTCAGTGTTGTTGACAGTTACGCTCACAGTATAGCTTGCTTCCAACGGATCGGCATGCGCCTTCATCACTAGGGCATTGTGAAGGGATTTGTAATGTTTTTCTTTTAATTGTCGTATGACCATGATTTTCATTTCCTTTCTCAATGATTGTCCGGCAATGCTTGAAAGGAAGAATCAGCGCATGCTATAATATTTACGCTGCATTTGCCTTCGGGCATGTGTCGGTTGGGAAAGCGGCGTTAGGCTTTGTTCGGCTGGCGCCGCCTTCTTCATTCTTTGAGGTCATCCTTCAACTTCTTAATCCCACGCCTTGCGGCTTCCATCATATTTACGTTTTCCTGCTGGCAATAGGACTCTAAGATCCGCTTGCATTCCTCATCATACTTTACAGCCATTCTATAAGGCTTGGGATTGTCCGTTTTAGGGCCTCTCTTTTTGCCTGTTATCAGTAAATCACCTCCTCGTGCAAACAGGGTCACCCTTATTATAAAATAGGGTAACCTTGTTTGTCAAATGTGAATTATCCTTATTCCTATATAAAGAAAAATCCGAACCATCGCAACAGGGACAACCTGTCATGAATGGTTCGGATTATCTATTTTTTGTGTGGCGCGAATGAATTTGAACGGGCTTTAAAGGATATTTTTGGACCTAAGGGCGTTAAAAGTTCCCTTTTGTTCATTCAAAATAAAAGACTTCCTCAAATGTTTTTTCAAGTGCGATACAAATAAGAAATGCCAGTTTGGCGCTCGGACAAAATTGAAGATTTTCAATAGAGCTTATGGTTTGCCTTGAAGCTCCGACCATTTCTGCTAAATCCCCTTGTGATATTCTTCGTTCTGCACGCCACATTCTAATTTTATTGTTTAGTATTAATTCGTTTTCCATAGCGTCACCATGTCTGCAAAATATAGGCCAGTGCAAATGCTACAGCTGCAAAGATTCCGCAAATAGCTGAAATTAAAGACTGTTTTGTCCTGAGAAAACGATATTTATAAAGATTCCCGACGCCCAGATACCCCCAGAAAACGGCCAGCAGATCATTAGCAGGCAAGGCCTTGGTAAATTTATAAATGATTAAAACAATAAAGAAAATACCCAGGCCGATTTCTCCGTATCGTTTCGATTGCATTTCAATATATTGCTCGCCTTCATCCGTTTTGCTTGATTGCTTATTGCGCTTTAAAATTTCATCCCTATCCATATTGCTAATCTCCTCTTTTTAATAGTTATAATAGTAAAACAAACCATTCATTATGTCAAGTATGCAAGACAATATTATTTATATACTTGTCAGTAATAAGACAAGAGAATGAAGCTTGAGGAGTATGTTGCAAAACAGTGATGAAATAGCTGATCTTAGCAG
>JAFADM010000493.1 GCA_023424865.1 Bacillota bacterium
TTTTCAGGATTATAGCATATGGAGGGAGCTTAATTATTCATTTATTAAATATTTAAGAGAGAATTATACCGGTACGATCCTCATTCCCATGACCATTGTTAATTCGGATTATTTTAATGAAATTGCAGGCCGGCTCCGTAACGAGGGAATGGAAATAAGGCATTTTGCTCTTATGGCCTCCAAAAAAACCTTGTTGAAAAGACTTAAAAGCAGAGGGGATGGGGCAGGTTCATGGGGTGCCAGGCAGATTGACCGGTGCCTTGAGGGGCTTTCGGCAGAAGCATTCAGCGAACATCTTTATACGGATGAGCTTTCAATTGAGGAAGTGGTTGAGACAATCGCTCATAAATGCAATATTCAATTGATCCCGAATAATGGGAGTGGATTTCAAAAAAGCTTAAGACGCTTAGGCATAAAGCTGCAACAAATGGGGTTTTTTAAATAAACCCTCTGGATAACAATGCATAAGTCTTTTAAAATCCTGACATTAAGGTATGGCCTCCTCTAAAATCCCCGGGGCTTATCCATATTCTGAAACCTTTGAGCCAGCAGCTCAATTATTTTCAGTCTTACTTCGCTTGCAAGGACTTAGTAACCGGAAGACAGCGGGTGGATGTATTTATTTTCATTACATAACGCTTCTAGCAATTAATAAAATTATAAATTACTGTGTCATGATGTAAAGGCTGCAAATTGCTGATTTGTTGATTTTTTATTGACATCAAGGTTGGATGGATATAAAATCTAATCAAACATAATATTAACCGGTTAATAAATATATTAATTATTCGATGCATAACTCAAGCGTTATCAAGGTGGAAATATTCCATATCAGGACTTATATGAGGAGGAACGAAATGAAAAAGGCAAAAATCATTGTAAGCAAGGACTTTGTCATCGGAGAGGTAGACAAGCGAATCTACGGTTCATTTATCGAGCACCTGGGAAGAGCTGTATATGGAGGAATCTATGAACCTTCTCATGCTCAGGCGGATGAAGAAGGCTTTCGAAAGGATGTCATCGATCTGGTAAAAGAACTGAATGTTCCAATCGTTCGCTATCCGGGAGGCAATTTTGTTTCCGGGTACAATTGGGAAGACGGTGTTGGCCCTGTGGCCAAGCGGCCTCGTCGTACCGAGCTTGCGTGGGCAACCATTGAACCCAATGAGGTTGGAACCAATGAATTTGCGCGTTGGGCTAAAAAAGCCAATTCCGAGGTGATGATGGCCGTGAATTTGGGTACCAGGGGCATAGAGGAAGCACGTAATCTGGTTGAATACTGCAATCATCCAAAAGGTGCCTATTACAGCGATCTGCGCATTTCACACGGTGCTTCCGAGCCTCATCAGTTCAAGGTTTGGTGCCTTGGCAATGAAATGGACGGTCCCTGGCAAATAGGACATAAGACAGCGGAAGAATACGGTCGTGCTGCCTGTGAAACGGCAAAGGCCATGAAGTGGGTAGATCCCGGCATTGAGCTTGTTGCCTGCGGAAGCTCTACCAGGGGCATGAGCACCTTTGCCGATTGGGAAGCTACTGTGCTTGATCATACCTATGAGCATGTGGAGTATCTGTCTCTTCATACATACTATGGAAACCGCGAAAATGATACGGCTAATTTTCTGGCCCGTTCCCTTGATATGGATGACTTTATTAAGTCCGTGGTTTCCATCTGCGATTATGTAAAGGCTAAAAAGAGGGGCAAAAAGGATATTATGCTTTCCTTTGACGAGTGGAATGTATGGTATCATTCCAATGAAGCCGACAGGAAAATTGAACGATGGTCCGTAGCTCCTCCTCAGTTGGAGGACATTTATAATTTTGAGGATGCACTTTTAGTTGGAAGCATGCTCATTACGCTCCTGCGCCATGCCGATAGGGTAAAGATCGCGTGCCTGGCCCAGTTGGTTAATGTAATCGCGCCCATTATGACAGCCAATGGCGGTCCGTCATGGAAACAAACCATATTCTATCCCTTCCGTGATACCTCCGTTTATGGCAGAGGAACCGTACTTCATACCCTGGTTAAGAGCCCGGTTTATGACAGTAAGGATTTTACCGATGTACCTGTTTTGGATGCGGTAGCCGTTTTTAACGAAGAGGCGCAGGAAGTTACGGTTTTTGCAGTCAACAAGGATTTGGCTGAGGCTGTTGAGCTGGAGTGTGATTTCAGAAGCTTTAAGGATTACAGGGTAATCGAACATGGCGTGCTTGCCCACGAGGATCTGAAGGCTGCCAATACCCTTGAAAATCCCAATAATGTGGTGCCGTCTGCCAACGGCAATGCAAAAGTGGAGGACGGCATACTCAGGGCTGTTTTGGGCAAAGCCTCCTGGAATGTGATAAGACTTGGAAAAAGCAATGGGTAAGCAGCTTAAGTAACCCAGCTTAAGAAACCCACAAAGTTAAAACCATTGTAATGGTAACAGGAAGACCCAAAAAGACTTTACCCAAAACCCAGTAAAGGCATACTGCAGGGGGCGTGTTGTACAACACGCCTCTTTTGTCATTTTCTCTTTGCTTGTGTATTGGAAAGGAGGAGGCAGCTCAGGCTAAAAACTAAAATTAAAAAAAGCGTAAATAAAATCCAATATATCGTTGCACCAATGACAACCCGACGGTGCTTGATAAAAAACTATGGGAACTTTACTTCCGTTGCTTAAGGTAGGACTCGGTCTGGCTTCGCATTTGCTCCATGACCTTGTCTATACCGGCAATTTTCATTTGTTTGTTTAGCTCTGCAAATGCAGCCTCCACATCCTTTACCTTGCCAAATGCGATGGGATTAAAGTACTGTAGCATGACCTTGTTTAAATTAGTTAGTTCTGTTTTTATATTATCGCTAACCGGAATAAAGCCTCCATACACGCTGTTAACCAGCATGCCCCGTTTTATTTTTTTCTTCAGTTCCAGATAATGGGCATTCTCCATTTTAAGGGGCATAAGAATATCTTTGTTTGTAAACCAGAAACCGGATGCATCGGGAGGATAAGAATTTTCAATGGTTGTAATGCCATCAGGTAAAGCGACTTTACCATCTTCAACGACATAATTTTTCCCTTCGATTCCAAAGTAAGCCAAGGTGTCGTAGGCTTCATCCTCCATGATGCGGTCAAAGGCCATCATAACAAGGGATGCATTTTTGGACCTTGTGGGAATACCTATTCCGCTAACCTGAGAGGAATCGTTAGGCGCATGGCCGGATTTACTGGATACCACCGGAATTATCCCGATTTCCCAGCCTTTCTCCTCAGCATTTAGTATGCAGCTCTGTATATCTATGGAATTACCGAAGGCCACAGCGGATTTACCCTGAGTGAAGAGCTCCTTGCTCCGTATATCGTTTGAAAACACATTGGAATTGATATAGCCCTTATCATACCATTGCTTTGTAATATAGGCGGCCTCCTTGCCCATACTGTAATAGGGTTCATCCAAAACCGTATAAAGCCTTCCTTCAGGATCTTCAAAATTGAATACAATCCCTGAGTTGACCTGGGAGGCAATAGTAAAGCTAATAAAATAATCTCCTCTGTCTGAGCATAGGGTTTCAAAGGGTCTGCTGACATCATAGGTATAATCCATATTAATGGGAATCATGGCTTTTTCATTCATTTTGACTACTTCCAGATAGGGCTCAATTTCCGAAAAGGACTTAAATTCAGGCACATTGTACTTTTTCCTTAAATCCTCCCGGTATAAAACCACATTCACTTTACGGTCGGGAGTAGAGGTGGGAATCATGAAAAGATCTCCATTTATTCTGACATCATCCATGGCTGTGGTATGGGTAAGCGCGGTGTAATGCAGAGGCATCCTTTCCCTGAGCATGTCGTCGGTTATTTCCATAAACGCGCCCTTGGCAGCCATTATAGGATAAAAGCACCAGCCGGCTGTAAAAATCCAGTCAATATCATCATCTGACGCCAGAACAAGTGGGTATTTGGACTGTAGGTCCGACCAGTTAATATAGTTGATGTCAAGTATGGCGTTTATATCCTTAGACAGCTTTTTATTGAGTTCCTCTTCCACATCGGGCAGACCTGGTGGAGGGGAGCCTATGAGATAGCCCTTTAAAGTAATCGGAAGTATAGTATCGGCAGTGCTTGATAATGCGGGAGCATCGATTGAGCCCGGAGAATTCAGAAAGGCGCATCCGGTAAGTAAAAGCGAGATAAGCAGTAAAATTTTAGTAAACATAAAGCATGAGCGATAAAAATGCTTCACCCTTATCATCAACTCCGTCATAAATTATGAAATGCGTGCGATACTGTCATCGGTACTAACAGCCTGTCATAAGTTGAATTCTAAGAGTTTGGACTTGTGTTGTCAACAGGCTTGCATTTGTTTTTTGTGTAACAGTTATTTGAAGGCTCCGGGATTTGTCCCAGGAGCCTTCAAATAATTGAATTATTCACTAGAAAACATATATTAAGTATAAAAACTAATTCTGAGCATCTAAAAAGGCTTTGGTTTGTGTAGTCATTTCATCTAATATTTTTTGTTGTCCTGCAGCCTTTAATTTCTCTGTCAAGGTATTGAAAGCTGCATCGATATCCTGGACGGCTCCAATGGCAATAGGCTGGAAGTACTGAGAAAAGACCTGTTGCACATTTGCAACTTCCGTTTTGACATTATCCGTAACAGGAGCAAAAGCCGAATAAGTATCCGGGACAAGTATTTGATCCATTTTGTCCTGAAGCTCTATATATTGGGGAGTCCAGGATTCCATAGGCTCAAAATAGTCTTTGTTTACAAACCAGAAACCGGCAGCATCAGGCGGATAGGTGTTCTTATCAGAGGTAAGTCCCTCGGGCAGGGAGATCTTCCCGTCTTTAACAACATAGTTGGTGCCTTCTATGCCAAAGTATACAAGATGGATATATTCTTTATCCTCCATGATTTTGTCAAATGCCATCATAACCCGATCTGCGTTTTTGGTGTTGGCAGCGATTGCAAATCCGTTATTCAGGTAGCTGTTGGCTCCGGAGTGCCCCGTCTTGCCGCTTACTACAGGGACAATAGCAACCTCATAGCCTTGAGCGGTAGAATTGGAAATGTTGGCTTGAAGGTCAATGGTGTTTCCAAAACCAACCGCAGACTTACCCTGCTCAAAGGATTCCTTGCTGCGAACCTGGTTATTAAACACGTTTCTATTGATATAGCCGGCGTCATACCATTTTTTTACTGTCTTTGCATTGCTCTTGAGAAGCGAGGAATAGGATTCGTCGCTGATGGGAATAAGCTTGCCCTCCGGATCCTCAAAATCATAATACACGCCAAAGCCGCCCTGAGCCCCCCCGATATCAACCCAAAGGCCATTGTCCGCCATAAGATTGCCCAGCGCTGTCCCCAGGTCGTATTGAGAATCCAGATTCATAGGAATCATATCGGGTTCGTTTTTCTTAATCGCTTCAAGGTAAGGCTCAATATCAGAAAACTTGTTGATTTCAGGTATGTTGTATTTTTTTCTCAGGTCCTCTCTGTAAATAAATGCACTGGTTTTCTTGTCGGGTGTCGAAGTAGGAATCATGTACATCCTGCCATTGATCTTTACTTCTTTAAATGCGGTGGAATCCTTTAATTTGGCATAATGCTGAGGCATATACTGCTGGTACATATCCTCGGTTATTTCAAAGAAAGCACCTTTGGAAGCTTGTGTCGAATAATAGCACCATCCTGCAGTATAAATCCAATCAACATCCTCGCCTGATGCGAGAATCAGGGGATACTTGGAGCCCAGATCCGCCCAACCAATATAGGCGATCTCCATCGTAGCATTAATATCTGCCTTGAGCTTTTCATTGACCTTGGTCATCACATCGTTAAAACCCGTTGGGGCAGATCCCAGAAGATAACCCTTCAGATTAACCTCCTTGGAAATATCCGGGTCCGCAGGAGTTGACGAGACTGTGACCGCAGCACTGGGAGTTGCCGACTTAGAAGTCTCGCCGGGCTTGGTGGAGTTTGAGGATGGTGCTCCTCCGCAACCTGCAAGCACCAGGGATAAAAACATGCACATTGCAGTTGCAGCGTTTACGACCTTAAACCGTTTCTTCATTAAAGATCCTCCTCGTTAATAAAAATTATTTAAAAACCGTTTCCGGTATTAACCTTTTACTGCGCCAATGGTAATGCCTTTGACAAAATGCTTCTGAACAAAAGGATATGCCAAAAGGATAGGGCCTGTGGAAACAACTGTCATTGCAACCTTCATTGTTTCCTGAGGTATTTGTATACCTATGGCATTGGCGGATACCATTTGGGACATTTTAGCACTGGACAGGATAAGGTAGAGGGTATATTGCAGAGGGAAGAGCTCCTGCTTGTCAATAAACATCATAGCCGTCCACCAGTCATTCCAGTAGCCCAGAGCGGTGAACAGACCGATAGAGGCCATAGCAGGCTTTGCAAGGGGCAAAATAATCTTAATGAATATTCTGAAGTCCCCGGCACCGTCTATTTTAGCTGATTCCACCAGCGAATCAGGGATCGATCCACTGATGAAATTTCGCAATATAAGAATGTTGATGGCGCTGAACATGGGAACTAAAAGAAGAACCCATACTGTATTCTTCATATGAAAGTACTTGGTAAGAATAATGTAGTAAGGCGCCAGTCCCCCGCTGAACAGAGTGGTAAAATAGATGATAAAGGTAAGCGTGTCCCTGTACTTTAAATCCTTGCGGTACATGACATAGGCCGACATGGTGGCTACAAACAGGGAAATGGAGGTGCCTATAATTGTTATGAAAATAGTAACCATATAAGAGCTAATAATTTGCCTGGAATTGGTAAAAAGAGTAAGGTAAGCGTTCAATGAAAACTCTTCAGGAAAAAGGGTATAGCCATGATTGAGTATGTAACGCTCCGATGTAAAGGAGCTCATCAGGAGTACTAAAAACGGAAACATGCAAAACAGTGACAGTATCCCTATAAATACATAGGAAATAATATTAAATGATATTAAGTCTGTTGTTTTCTTCATAATTATGACCTGCCTTTATCAAATATTCAAATAAGTCTCCGGCAATGATTGTCAAAAGAGGGCGCTGTCCCGATCAAGCTTACGCACAAGCTGATTCGCGCAGATTATTATAATAAAGCTGAGAACAGACTGATACAAGCCTGCTGCTGTGGACATACCAAAGTCTTGAGTACCCATAAGGGAGCGGAACACAAGTGTGTCTATAATGTCCGTTGCATCCATTAGATTGCCATTCTTACCAATTAGCTGGTAGAACATGTCAAATTCACCTCGCATAATTCTGCCTAAGCCCAACAGAATAAGAACAATCACAGTAGGCTTTAAAAGAGGCAGCGTGACATGGAGTATCTTTTGATACATGTTGGCGCCGTCAATGGTTGCTGCTTCATAGCACTCCTGATCAATTCCTGAAATTGCCGCAAGGTACAGAACACTTCCAAAGCCAACCCATTTCCAGACATAAAGTACAGGTAAAATAAAATACCAGTTTACAGGGTTGAGATAGATGTCAACGGGAGGGTATCCAAGGGCCTTTATGGCAACGTTTACCGTACCGTAGTCATAGTTGAAAAAGTTGTACATGAAAGCTGAAACAACAACCCAGGAGATAAAATAGGGGAGAAACATAAAAGACTGGGTTAGTTTTTTAAACCATTTTTTTGTTATTTCCGAGATCATAATGGCAGCCGTTACGGAAAATAATGTGTAGAAGGTTAGAAATACCATATTGTATAGAATCGTATTCAGAGTTACGCTTGTAGCCTTTCCCGATTCAAAAAAGTAGCGGAAGTTTTCAAATCCGTTCCATGGACTAAACCAAAGTCCGTCTCTGTAATTGAATTCCTTAAATGCCGAAACGATTCCTGCCATGGGAAGATAGGCAAATATCACGTAATAAAGGAGAATGGGCAGAAACATAATATACAATGCCCTGTTTTTATTAAGCTCTTTCAAAAAGACTGTCAGTTTTTTCAAAACCATTCGTCTACCCCCAAGATTTGCCTATAATGAAGCCGCCTGATTGCTTGACTGCTTTTGACACAAATCTATTTTAGGACATCCGTAAATTTCTTTGTACGAGGCAGAATTATTACTTTCTTTGCAGAATTATTGTGTTTGCAAAAAGGAAGGAGACAGTGAGCAATCCCTTACTGTTGCAGCATTATTTACACCATGAGGGAGGGGTGATAGAATATAAACATATTTCACGGCTATCGTTTCTGACTTCTGTCTTTTACCTTTAATGAAGGAGTAGATTAATGCTTAAACTTTTAATCGTTGATGATGAAAAGACAACAAGGGATGGACTCAAAGAATATATCCCCTGGTCCGAGTTGGATATCGATGTTGTGGAAACAGCTAAAAATGGGATAGTTGCACTGAAGCTTGCCGATGAAATAAAGCCTGATATTCTTTTAACGGATGTCCGAATGCCTAAAATGGATGGTATCGAGCTGGCCTCAAATATTAAAAATCGATTTCCGGATTGTAAGATCATTTTTTTAAGCGGTTACTCGGATAAGGAGTACCTTAAATCCGCAATTAATTTGAAGGCTGTCAGCTATGTGGAAAAGCCCTTAAAAATAGCTCAGGTGAAAACGGCTATTAACGAGGCGGTGAGCCTTTGCAATATGGAAAACCGGAAAAAGGTGGAGGACGAGAAGCGAAATAGGCAGTTGATTAAAAGTGAGCCCTATATACGACAGGAAATGGCTCTGGAGCTTATTAAAGGCAACTTCAATCTTAATACCTACCTGGAGAAATATCCGGATTATCACTCTATTACCGATGAAGCTTGTGGTTTTACATCAGCCTGTGTGCTTTTAAACTGGAGAAGCGATATAGCCTGCAATGCGAAAAACGCGGTAAAAAGAAAAATACTTCAGTCCTTAAGCGGATTGGTAAGCGAAGCAGGCCTTTTAATCGGCTTTAATGAAGATGGCAAGCTTATTCTTATTATTTGTGGCGTGGATGCTGCGAGTTGCCCCAATCCCGAAAATAAAGTCATAGCATCCCTTGCAGGTATCCTAGGGGACATCTCTGAGGGGTTGTATACGTTTTCCATCGGACTCGGCCATCCAGTAGTCCGTGCAACGGAGCTTCACTATTCCTACGCCGCTGCCTTATCTGCCGTTAAGAATCAATTTTATGAGGGAATTGGAAAGATCTTTTACCTTAACGCTTTGAGAGGTGAAAGCTTCGCTATAGATAAAACCGTGTATCACGATTTTAAATGCTATCTGGCAAAAGAGAACCCTGAGGCCGCCATTGATTTGGTAAAAGTAGTTGTTAATGAGGCCTGCCTTGTAAAAGATAATAATATCGATCATGTGAAGGACAGCTTCTTCCAATTTCTGATGATAATTAATGAATTTGCGGATAAAAGGCTTTTAGTAGGCAGTAGGGACTTAGGTGAAAAGAAATTTATCTGGCAGGAAATTGACGCCATAAAAACTTTGCACGAGCTTGCCGAGTTTGTTGTTTCAAATCTTGAGGCAGTATTTAGCTCTCTGGACGGTAAGAATACCTATAAGGCTAAGATTTATGAAATTGAGAAGTATGTGAGGTGTCATTATTATAAGCATGGGCTAACCATAAAGGATATTGCGGAATGTGTTTATTTGAGCGAAACCTATTTGTGTGCCTTTTTTAAAAAAATTACAGGCAAAACATTAAATGAATTTATCACTGAGGTGAGAATGGATAGGGCTAAGGAGTTGATGATGGATATTCACCTCAAGTTCTATGAAATATCCGACAGCGTCGGCTTTACTAACGTTAATTATTTTTCTACGCTTTTTAAAAAACACACGGGTTGTACGCCGTCAGAGTTCAGGGAGAAAATTCATGCATGTTGAAAAGAATTTTAAAGCCTATAAATAGCCTGAGTATACGGTATCGATTTTTTGTATCCTTTTTGATTGTGATTATTATCCCATTTGTCCTTTACATAGCCATTAATATCTTTACATCCGCCAGAGACAGCAAGGAGCAGGCTTTAAGCTCCGCTAAAAAAATACTTCTGCAAACAAAATCCACACTGGACTTAAAAGCTCAGTACGCTAAAAATGTTATGGACATTTTTGCTCTTAATGATACCGTACAGGAATTAGTAAATACCGACACCTCTTATTATGAGGCTAATATAGGAAACTGGATCCATGATCGCGACAGCTTTGTGAAGCTCATTTACAGTAAAAATGGATATCCTGATATTACCAATCTGCAGCTTTACATGCAGCAGGGGCTGGGAGGCTATGCAGAATCCAATGAATTTCTGAATCTGGAAAAGGTTAAAAATGAGCATTGGTATGTACAATTGATGGAAAACAAGCTTATGTACTGGTGGTTTTCCGGTAGGAACGACAGTCAATTGGGTTCCAGCGACAATATTTACTTCATGAGTATAATCCCCAGCAATCAGAATATTCACACGGCCATAGGCATTATTAAGGCCACCATTCCTGAGAAGGTTTTTAAAGACGTGCTGAACCAAGCCGTTTTTACAGAAGAATCAGCCGTTTTCCTGGTCAACAGCGATAATGAGCTTATTGCTGCTGCGGATGGCAAGGCAGGCATACCTACGGCCACTTCAAGCAATGAACTGGAGTACGACTCGCTGCAGCCGGGGCTTTGGAAAAACATCAAGGATGGTGGAGAGGAGCTTCTCCTTGGAGTGGAATCCATACAAAAGACGGACTGGAAGCTTGTCCTGCTAATACCTTATAAGGATATTCTGGCTATGAATACAAAGGCCAGGAAAGAGATGTTCCTTATTTTACTAATAGTATTGCCTCTGACTCTGCCGCTTTCATTTTTAATGGCCGGGTCGAGCACCAAGCGAATCCGAAATCTTATCTCCCATATGAGAAAAGTGGTTCACGGTGATTTTGACGTTAGCATCCTTCCGGGAAGCAATGATGAAATAGGTGAGCTAACTCAAAATTTTAATTATATGTTAACTCGGATTGCAATACTTATTGATAGCCAGTACCAATTGGGCAAGGAAATAAAAAGCCTTGAGCTTAAAGCGCTTCAAGCCCAGATTAATCCCCACTTTTTGTACAATACCCTTGATTTGATTAACTGGATGTCTATTAAGTACAACGCGCCTAAAATCAGTGACGTCGTAGAAGGACTGTCCCTGTTTTACAAGCTGAGTCTAAACAAGGGAGAAGACATCGTTACCCTGAAAAATGAACTCGAACACATAGAAGCCTATGTGAGAATTCAAAACTTGCGATTTCAAGATGGTATAAAGCTTATTATTCAAGTTCCTGAAGCGCTTTATGAATATATGATCCTGAAGGTAACGCTGCAGCCTCTCATTGAGAATTCCATTAATCACGGGATACTGGAGAAAGATGAGGAAACCGGCACTATCAGGGTTGAAGGAGCTTTACAGGATAGTAATCTTATATTGAGGGTTATAGATGACGGCGTGGGAATACCGGAGCATAAGATTGCCTCCCTGCTTTTAGGAGATACGTCTAAGGACAGTCACGGTTTTGGGGTACGTAACATCCATAATCGATTTAAGCTCAATTACGGCAGTGAGTACGGATTAACCTATTTCAGCCAGTCCGGAATGGGAACCACGGTTGAATTGAAACTCCCTGCTGTCAGGCAAAGCGAGAAAAACAGCTAAAGAAACAAAAAGTGAGGCTTCTACTCCAAAGGTCTCAATCCTCTTCGTCTGACTTTACTGGCATGGGTAAACATTGAACAAAAAGAGGATTATGACGATTTTAAACCCCTGTGCAATAATAGAGAGCCTAAGCCTTACATATAATCCAATAAAGGCATACTGCAGGGGGCGTGTTGTACAACACGCCTCTTTTGTCATTGGTAGCCACTTGCGTAAGCAAATTTGGTTAAATGGGAGAGGGGGGGATGTCCCCTCGCTTTTGATTTTTCCTTGTTTTATGAACCTTAAGCGAATGGTCAACGTCTATGTTTTTAGAAAAACATGGCAAAAGCCAGATAAGCGATAGATTATGAGGTGTTCAGGATGGGAATTCTTAAAAGTTTGCTGCTTTGGACCGGTGTCATGTACGTTTTTTCCACAGTGTTGGGTAATTTGCAGGCTATTCAGAACGAAAAAGAGACTGACAGGCTGCAGGGGAAAATACCGGGCTACAGCCTACAGGAAGAAAAAAGTGAAGTGCATTTCAACGCGGGCACTCAAACCGTAAAGGATGGCGGCACCATTATTTTGCCAAAGCCTATAAGTCTGCCGGCAGACGCTCTTACTATTATAGAACCTAAAAAAGGGGAACGTGCTCCCCTTGAAGGTTTGTTTACCACTGAATTAAAGCTTCTCGCCGAAGAAAAGAGCTTAAAGCTTGACTTTAGCCTTGTCAATGTATCGGGAAAGGATCAAACAGTTCAGTCCGGTTCCGGAAAAAAGTATGATTTTTCTATTTTTGACAGCAGCGGAAATGAAATATACCGCTGGTCCAATGACAAAGACTTTACAGCGGCAATTGAAAACAGGGTAATAAAGAAGGACGGGCGGCTTTCCTTCACGGATTACTGGGACTACAAGGATAATCAGGACAATCAGAGCAATAAGGCTGAAAGTGGAAATTATAAGATTACCCTATGGTGGTGTGTGAATCTGAAAAGCGGTGAAAATCTAATTTCAAAGGATATCAGCTCCTCTTTAAATTTTGAAATACCGTAAGATGGGAATCGCCGTTAAGAGCTCAGGTAAGAGTTGATGCGAAGATGGAGCTCTTCAAGCCTGCAATTGACGTTATTGTGAGGAATGCTTACGGGATACGGGCTTAATGCGGCCCCCATTTTCTTATGCCGTGAAGACGGCACAAAAAGGCATCCCGATCCTTCAGGGCAATGCCCAGCATTTTTAGTCGGCTCCGGCTATGGCTTTGCACATAAATGGTTACTTCCTTTATAAAGCCCTTTCTCATTCAGAATGAGGGAGGGCTTTTGTTCTATGAGCGCCCTTATCTTTCGTTCAAAAGTCAGTCGCGTTTTTATTTGCGTACTCATGGGAGTGCTTCCTTTCATATAACCAGGGTTCTATTATTGAAAGCTTTATGTTATTTGTCAATTTTATAGGAAAAGATTTAATAAGATCGCGATGTACATTGAGTTTTTTTTCATTTTGATGGTAAAATATTGATAAGGTGTGTGAGAGAAAGGAATCTATAAATGGATGATAAAAACCCGGAGATTCAGACAATTGACGACTATATTGCTCAATTCCCGGATGAAGCACGCGAAAGGATGCAGATTTTAAGAAAAGTCATAAAGGACGCGGCCCCGGAAGCCACCGAAAAAATAAGCTGGGGTATGGCCACGTTTTCCTTTCATGGCAATCTGGTGCATTTTGCCGCACATAAAAAGCATGTGGGCTTTTATCCCGGATCAAGCGGTGTGGAACAATTTCTTGATAAGCTAAAGGAATACCACACCTCCAAGGGGGCGATTCAATTTCCCATGGACAAGCCTTTGCCCCTGGATTTAATCGATGAAATCGTTCGGTTTCGTCTGGACGAAAACAGGAAGGATGCTTTAAAAAAAGCATCAAAAGGCAAGGGGAAGGAGAAGGTTTAAACTATGACTTTTTCCTTATTGAAAACCTTTCCTTGTTTGTTATAATAAATAAAACAAGTGCGGAACCGGAACAAACCGGCTCCCAATAACAAAAGAAAGCATGTTGAAAGGAGTGACACCATGTACAACCTTTTAATCGGCGGAGCAGCTGGACAGGGAATCGACACCACGGTTGCCATTCTGGAAAGGCTACTGAAAAAATCAGGTTATTTTGTGTATGCTACAAGGGATTTAATGTCCCGAATTCGAGGAGGGCATAATTTCTCTTTAATCCGATTTGGTTCTGAGCCCATAACCTCTCACAGCAACCGGCTTGACGGTATCATTGCTTTAAACAGTGAAACGGTTGAGCTCCATAAGGAGGAACTAGATCCTAAAGGGTTTATTCTTTGCGACACATCCCTTGCCATAGAGGAATCACGGGCTATCGCTCTGGATATGAACGGTAAGGCCAAGGCCCTTGGTAATGTGCGTGTCAGCGGAAGTATTGCCATTGGAGCCATTCTTAAGCTGTTCGGATTAAAAACGGAAGGAGCTGAAGCAGTTTTTAAAACAGCTGTAAAAGCACCTTTTGTGGAGATTAATCTAAAGGCCCTTGAAGAGGGCTATAACAGTGTGGCGGAGAAGTTTCCCTATCTGGGGGGCAGCTACAGCGATTATATGATTATATCCGGCAATAAGGCCTTGTGCTTAGGCTCCATTGCGGCTGGCCTTACCTTTTATTCAGCCTATCCCATGTCTCCGTCCACTTCCATTATGGAATACCTGGCTACCAAGGCCAATGATGCAAGTATTGTAGTGGAGCAGGCGGAGGATGAAATTGCTGCCATCAATATGGCCATCGGAGCTTCCTTTGCAGGGGCTAAAGCTATGACGGGCACTTCGGGCGGCGGCTTCAGCCTGAAAGTCGAAGCCTTGGGCCTTGCCGGTATGGCAGAGGTTCCCCTGGTGGTAGTTGATGTTCAGCGTCCAGGACCTGTTACAGGGCTTCCTACCCGTACGGAGCAGAGCGACCTTAAATTTGTTATTTCTGCTTCCCAGGGAGAATTCCCAAGAATGGTCATTGCCCTGAGAAATCATACCGACGCCTTTACCCAAACCATCCGGGCCTTTAATCTGGCTGAGAAATTCCAGATCCCGGTTATTATTTTGAGTGATCAATACCTGGCAGAAACCACCACCACCGTACCCCTTTACGATTTAAGCGGCATTACCCGTGTTGAGCCCCTTGGTGCGGACGGCAAGGAAGAAACGCTTCCCGAGGGTGAGGAATACCTGCGCTACCGTTATACTGACAGCGGCATTTCCCCGAGAAGAGTGCCCGGCACCTTTAACGGCTTTGTTTCCGCCGACAGCGACGAGCACGACGAAAAGGGCTATATCATTGAATCCGCAGACGTGCGTATCCGAATGATGGATAAGCGCATGAAAAAGCTAGATTTGCTGGAGCAGGAGCTTATTGAACCGGAATTTATCGGTGAGGAGGAGTGCGAAACCCTTCTTCTTAGCTGGGGCTCTCTGGATGGTCCGGTTAAGGAAGCCATAACCCTTTTAAACAAGGAGGGCAAGGGAAAATTTGGTGCACTGGTATTTGGTGATATTTTCCCGCTTCCAAAGAAAGTGCTGCTTGATAAAGCATCAAAGGCATCCCGGATTATCAATGTGGAGCAAAATGCCACAGGTCAGCTTGCAGGGCTTGTCCGCGAATATACGGGAATTGCCTGCAATGCTTCCGTTTTAAAATACGACGGGCGCCAGCTTTCCGGTGAAGAAATCGCATTAAGGGTAGGAAAGGAGACTTGGGCATGAGCGAAAAACGTTTTGAAACCTATGAAACAGCCTGGTGTCCGGGCTGCGGCAATTTCAGCATCCTGGAGTGCCTGAGGCAGGCCCTGGAGGAGCTGGGCAAGGATCCTTACAAGGTTTTAATGGCAGCCGGTATCGGTCAGGCAGCCAAAACCCCTCAATATATCAGCGCCAACCATTTTTGCGGTCTCCATGGACGGTCCCTGCCCCCTGCATCGGCTGCTAAAATTGCCAATAGTGACTTGACCGTGGTTGTGGATACAGGTGACGGCGATTCTTACGGCGAGGGTGGAAATCACTTTATACACGCCATTCGCAGAAATGTTGACATAACCCATTTTGTTCATGATAATCAAATATACGGACTTACAAAAGGCCAGGCTTCTCCTACTTCAGAAGAGGGCTTCGTTACCGAGGTGCAGTCAGACGGCAACAAAAATACCCCTATGAATCCTATGGTTTTGGCTATTGCAGCAGGAGCGGGCTTCGTAGCCAGAGGCTTTTCCGGCAATAAGCCCCACCTGGTGGAGATCATGAAAAAGGCCATTTTACACAAGGGCTATGCCCTGGTGGATATTTTACAGCCTTGTGTAAGCTTTAACAAAGTAAATACCTTTGGCTATTACAAGGATAGGGTTTATACTCTAGATGAAAGCCATGATCCCGGAAATAAGCTGCAGGCTCTTGAAAAGGCTTTGGAGTTTGGAAGCAAAATCCCCATCGGTGTCCTTTATCAGGAAGAAAGGCCGTCCTATCATGAGAAAAATGCAGTGCTTTCTTCCGGTAAGCCCCTTTACACTGGAAAGCCGGGCTATGAGGAAAGAGTCAAGCGCTATATGGAAGAAATGGTTTAACCTGTCATAGAATTTAAAATGCAAGGAGGTAGCATGAAAATGTCCGAGGAAACCAGAAAGACAGATGCACGTGAAAAAAAGAAGGAAGGCAGCAAAGCCGCCGCCGTCGCAGCAGGCATTCTTTTAGGAGCTGCAGCGGGCGTAGCTATTGGTCTTTTGGCAGCACCCAAATCCGGCAAGGATACCAGGGATGATCTGAAGGAAAAGGCGGAGAAGGCTGCTGAGAGCACCTATAAAAAAGCACGCATCATAGGAAATGCTCTCCTTGAAACCGCGGCACTAATCAAGGATGAGCTTAAGGCCCACTCGAAAAAGGATGAGAATCCTTTAGAAGAATTTGTAGTCAGCCATTCGGAAGCTTCTATGTCTTTCTCAGATATCCCGGAGAAAGCGGGAGAAATTCCCGAAGCGGATGATGAGGCCATTTTAGAATGAAGTTTTATCTTTTTATAAAAGAGCTTTACCAGCGTTTCAGGGACGATGAAATATCGTCCCTGGGTGCTGTGTTTACCTTTTATTTGATATTAGCCTTTTTTCCCTTCCTGATTATACTGGCCAATCTGGCCACCTATACGGATCTGGTAGGGGATAAGGCTCTTTTACAGCTTGCGGCGGTATTGCCAACTCAGGCTTATCAACTGGTATACAATACCGTACATGAGATTATGAGCGCCAATCGCTCCAACGTGCTTTCAGTAAGCACCGTTGCATGCCTTTGGGCCGCCTCCAACGGCTTTATGGCAATTGCAAGAGGTCTCAACAAGGCCTATGATGTGAAGGAAACTCGAAAATTCTGGCTTCTTCGAATCCTTGCCATTGTCTATACCCTTCTTCTCATTGCATCCAATTTGCTGGGCATTATTATGGTGGTCTTTGGTGAGATCATTTTGGAAAGTATTGCTATTCCTATGAGATTGACCGCCCTTACGGTTCTGCTCAGCAATGTTATACGCATCACGCTTCCCATGCTGGTCTGCTTCCTGGTCTTCGCACTTATGAATCTTTATATACCCAACCGAAGGCTTACCTTTAAGCAGGTCATGCCAGGAGCCCTTATTTCTACTTTTTTGTGGATGGCCGGGTCCCTGGTGTTTTCCTATTATGTATCAAATTTTGCGAATTACACCAGAACCTATGGCAGTCTCGGAGGCGTAATTATTCTCATTCTTTGGATTTATCTGACCAGCTTCGTGCTGCTTATAGGCAGTGAAGTCAATGCCACTTCCGCTGCACTGAGAGATAAAACCAAAAAATAACATGACAGAACTCAGTGGAGGTTGGAATGAAGCGCTTGAGCAGTATGAAACTCAGCCGAAAGCTCTTTCTTGGCTTTGCGGTTATTATTCTTCTGATGATAACACTGTTAGGGTATACCTACTTCAATTATATAAAACAGGTGGAAGCCGTTGAGCTCAACCTCCATACCTATGAGGTCATGCGGGAAGCAGACGGGATTACCGCAAGCATGCTGGAAATGGAAAGCAGCGCAAGAGGCTACGCCCTGTCGGGAAAGGAAAGCTTCCTGGAGCCTTATTATGAGGGGAAGGCGGCTTACGAGACACATCTTAAAGTCATTCGAACGCTGACTGTCGATAATGCTATACAGCAGGAACGCCTCGACCGGATAGAGCTGCGTTACGAAACCTGGTATGAATGGGAAAACACTCAGATTATCGAGGGACGCAAGCAAGTTAATGATAATCTGATTGAAATAGATGAAATTACATACCGGGTACAAACGGATAAAGGCAAAAATGAAATGGACAGCATCCGTCAGATTCTGAAGGAAATGATACAGGAGGAACAGCTTCTGTTGAATGTCCGAAATCAGGAGCTTATTTTTACGGAAAGCCGTACCGGGTACATTATTTCTCTGGGCGGACTGGCAGCCGTTCTTGGCGGAATTGTCATAGCGCTTTTTACTGCCCACACCGTATCGATGCCTGTCAGGCTCTTAATTCAATCTGCCGAAAACATTACGGCCGAGAATTATCAGGAACCCATTCGGATGGAGGCGGATAAGGAGCTTAACCTTCTCATTGGGCATTTTAACTGCATGCAGGCCGCCATACAGAGCAGGGAAGAAGAATTAAAGAAGAAAAACGATGCCCTCAAGGAGCAAATGGGGGCTGCAAAGGAAGCAAACAGGCTTAAAAGTCAATTTCTTGCCAATATGTCCCATGAGCTCAGGACACCCTTGAACTCTATTATAGGTTTTACGACAAGGGTTCTGAAAAAAAGCGGCGACATGCTGCCCACCCAGCAAAGGGAGAATTTGGATATTGTTAAGAGCGAGGCTTTGCATTTGCTGGCTGTTATTAATGATTTGCTGGATTACTCAAAGATAGAAGCGGGGAAAATGGAGGTTCATGCGGAATGCTTCGATATAAAAGAGGTTCTCAATGAAGTAACCGGAATGATGAGCCCTCTGTGGTCCGAGAAGGGGCTTTTATTTGAGTGCCGCTTATTGGATCCTGACAATGTCTCCGTTTATAACGACCGTTTAAAAATCAAGCAGGTGCTCATTAATCTTCTGAGCAATGCCTATAAGTATTCGGAGCATGGCCGGGTGTGCCTGTCGGTGGACTTCAAGGAGGATCGTTATGTTTTTCAGGTTCGGGATGAGGGGGTAGGGATCGCCGGTGAGAACCTGAATAAAATTTTTGACGAGTTTCGTCAGGTTGACGGTACCTATACCCGTAAGGTAGGCGGAACAGGTCTGGGCCTTTCCATAACCAAAAAGCTGGTGGAGCTCATGGGCGGCACCATTTCAGTGGAAAGCGAGATTGGAAAAGGGAGCTGCTTCACTGTGAGCCTTCCTGCATCCATCGGGATGGAGCTCCAGGCTGCGTGCAGCACAAACGTAGGCTTTTCCGCCGGTTCTGCGCCGTCCCCTTTCTCTGCCGGCAGAATTGTCTGTGTGGATGATGACAGCAATGTCCAGAAGCTCTACCGTCAATATCTGGGTGAACATCATTTTGAAATGATTTCTCTGGATGGGAGCGAAGATGTGGTCAACAGTATTATGGAGCTACAGCCGGATTTAATTATTTTGGATATTATGCTGCCCAATAAGGACGGATGGCAAATTCTTTTTGAGCTTAAAAACCATGCAATGACGAGAAAAATACCTGTTATTATGGCTTCCGTTCTCAGTGAAAAAAATCTGGCTTATCGAATGAAGGCGGATGATTACCTTATTAAACCCGTCGCCCAGGAGGAGCTTTATGAAGCCATCAGCCGCACTATCGCCAAAAAAAATGGCATCGAGGTGCTGATAGCGGACGATGATGAGAATTTCGTCCACCTGGTAGGGCAATACTTGAAGGAGGAAGGGATTTCCTTCGATTTTGTGTCGGACGGTGAGGCTGTTCTGGGTAAAATGCTTGCCAATAAACCGGATATAGTGATTCTGGACATTATGATGCCTAAAAAGGATGGGTTTTCTGTTATTGAGGAAATACGAAACAGGGAGGAGATAAAGGATACAGCAGTTATTGTGGTTACGTCCAAGGATTTAACTTTAAAGGAAAAGGAAGAGCTGCAGAAGCGTTCTGACATGATAATACAAAAATCCGGCTCTTTAATTGAAAATGTCATGGGCACGCTTGTAAAAAAGGTTAAAGCTTCTATGGAGACAGCGTTGAATGCAGGTGAAAGAGATAGAGACAAAGACCAGAGCATTTAAGTCGAGACCGAGGTAGGGGAGAAAGATAGAAATGAAAGAAAGAGTTTTAATAGCAGATGATAATCAAAACAATTTAAAGCTCATTAAGGAGATACTCGAGGATGAGGGCTATACCACTATGACAGCAAGCGACGGAAGCACTGCCATGCAAATGGTACAGGAATTCAAGCCTCATGTGCTTCTTCTGGATATCATGATGCCGGATATGGATGGGTTCCAGGTATGTGAAGCCCTGAAGAAAGAACCTGAAACCAAGGATATTCCCATCATTATGGTAACTGCAAAAACAGGCGGCTGTGATCTCAAGCGTGCTTTTGAATTAGGTGCTTTTGATTACATTAAAAAACCCATAGACGAGATGGAAGTTATTGCCCGTGTTCAATCTGCGCTGAAGTTTAAGGAGCGGGAGGACAGGCTTCGGGAGATGGCGACCACAGACGGCTTGACCGGACTTTACAATCATGCCTTAATCGTTGAGCTTTTTGAAAAGGAAGTGAGCAAGCAGGAGAGAAAAAATAGTGATCTTTCCTTTGTCATGCTGGATATTGATTATTTTAAAAAGGTCAACGACAATTACGGGCATATTACGGGGGATTTCATTCTTAAGGAGCTTGCAGATATACTTAAATGTCTGGTAAGATGCGGGGACCTTGTAGGGCGATACGGAGGAGAGGAATTTAGCCTCATCCTTCCGGATGCTGGAGAAGAAAACGCACTGGCCCTGTGTGAGCGTATTAGGGAGAAGGTGGCAGCCCATCTCTTTACTGTTGGCAGCCAGACCCTTTCCATCACTGTGAGTATGGGGGTATACTGTAAAACCGGCGGCGATAAAACGCCAAGTCAGGATATCCTGCGGCTGGCGGATGAGGCTCTGTACAGAGCCAAGCAGAACGGACGCAACCGGGTAGAACTGGCGCCTGTCAAGGCAGGGCTTATACCTTAAAGGCAGGGCTTATACCTTAAAGGGGAAAGGAGGCGGGAGGTATGATTATCAGTGCCAGCAGACGCACGGATATCCCTCATTATTATGGAGATTGGCTTGTCAACCGTATGAAGGAGGGTTTTACCCTTGTTCGAAATCCCATGAATCCGCGCCAGATAAGCCGAATACTGCTTGCTCCCGATAAGGTGGACGGTTTTGTTTTCTGGACAAAAAACCCGGCTCCCTTTCTGAAAAAACTGGAGGCTTTCAGGGAATACCCTTACTATTTTCAGTTTACGCTCAATGGCTATGGCAGGGGGATGGAGCCCGGAGTTCCTGAGGAAGAGGAAGGGAGTGTGGATACCTTCCGGCGCCTATCGGATATCATTGGGCCGGATCGGATCCTTTGGCGCTATGACCCCATTCTTATCCAAAAAGATTTTAGCCTTGAGTACCACGGACAAGCCTTTGAAAGGCTGTCCTCAAAGCTGGAAGGCTACAGCGGAAAATGTGTGATAAGCTTTGTGGATTATTATAAGGATGCGTCAAAAAGAATGCCGCTGAAATCCCTTGATGCCCGGGAGATGGATTGGATTGCCCAAACCTTCTCCCAAATTGCGAAAGACCGCCATTTCAGTCTGGAAACCTGTGCGGAACAAATCGATTTGCAGAAATATGGCATCAAGCACGGCAAATGCGTGGATGGTTCCCTATTGAATAGCCTTTCCAGACGCAGCTTTACTGTAAAACCAGCCGCCGGCCAGCGAGGGGCCTGCGGCTGCGATCAAAGCGCGGATATTGGTGCCTACAATACTTGTCCCAGCGGTTGTCTCTACTGCTATGCCAATCATCAGAAGGTCTGGCTAAAGGAAAACCTTAATCGGTATAATCTCCAGTCCCCCCTTTTATGCGGCAGTGTGGGACCGGAGGACAGGATTACCCAGCGAAAGCAGCCTTAACCACGGGGCTTTCCTTGTATCTGCGGGCTTAATAGGAAAGCCTTCAGGCCGTTAGAGGCTGGCATGAGGGACAGAAATAAATATTTCCCCCTAAAAAGGCCTGGCGGACAATGCTGTCGCCGCAAACGGGACAGGGCTCCTTAAGGGTTTTGGAAGAGAGGTGGGTTTTATATCCCCCGCTGGAACCGAAAAGATCCTTTTCCGTATCCCTTCCGCCCTTGGAGGTCATTTCAAAAAGCGTATGCTTTACGCTTTCAAATAATTTTTCTTTTTTGGCATCATTCAAAGTACTAATCTTGCTTTTGGGATGAATCTGAGCTCTAAAAAGAATATCCTGCAAAACCCCGTTGCCCAGTCCGGGAACACGCTGTTCTGTGGCCAGAAAGGCCTTTACGCTGAGAGTATTCTTTGCAGATGAAAAGAGTGTGTCAAAGTAGCTTTCGTTAAAGTCGGCAGACAGGGGAGAGGGTTTTTCCTTAGCCACATGGTAATAAAAGTTGTCATTTTGGCCGTCAAGAAAAGCCGATAATCCTCCATACATCTGTACGGAGCATACGATGGAAGAAAAATCGTCAAATTCAATTCGGAGCTGATGCTTTTCAGGAAGGGTATCCTCCTCGCTGAAGTAGCGGATATTTACACCGTCGCCGAAAACAATGCGGGCATTGTCTGCATAGAGTTCGATTTGTCCTCCTATGGGGACGGCCTGGGAAAAGGTCTTTCCACTGAGCAAGGAATGATAATTGGCAGGATCATCAAAAAAGAATGCAAATTTGTGGGGGGAATGGTTGGGATACACATTCTGGATGGTTTTGCCGGCCACTATGCGGTTCAACTGTTCCGAAACAACCCGGCTCTCTGGTATTTCGAGCATATGATCATCTCCAGACTTTTTTCTTCCATCATAGCATTAAAACTTGACATCAGGTTGTCCAATTTAAAAAAATTATTACTTTAATTGACAGCCACTTGCGTAAGCAAATCTGGCTAAAAGGAAGGGGGCTCGATGCCCACCTTCCTTTTGATTTTATTCGGAAGATCAACCGATTACAGGAGGCATTTTCGTATTCCGGGGTGTGACCCCATGGCATATCCCTTGACAAAATGTCTTTGATGGCTTAATAATTAATTGAGACAAATTAAATTTTTCATAACTATTTATAAAGGACGGAATGCTTTTTGAACGACAAAGAAAAAGACTATAGCCCATTAAAATTGGAAAATCAGCTTTGCTT
>JAFADM010000594.1 GCA_023424865.1 Bacillota bacterium
ACTTCACGTCCTCCACACTGTTAATGGAGTAAACCGGAATGTGCTTTTCGTAAAAGGGCCGGAAAAGGGCGGGCAAATCCTCCATTTCAATAAGCGATGTGGTATGAATAAAAACATCCGCTTCCTCCGAAAGCTTATTAAAGGCCTCAGAAAGCGCCTGGTAGTATGCCTCCATATCCTCACGGGACGAGGTGGGCGGATCCTCCACAAAAGCTCTCACCACCCGATAGCCCAATTCCGCTGCGGCTTCATCCAATACGTCGGCTCCGCTGTAAATATAGGCCTCTTCGCTGTCGGCATAAACCACGCCCACTGTTTCAGGCTTAAAAATATCGGCCATAACCGTTAAGGTTCTTAAAAACGCATCCCTGTCCGTTTGTGCCCAAACTCCCGGAACCCCTGATTTTTCCGAATTTAATACGATTCCGGATTTAACCGGATCCGCCGCACAAAAATTCATTTGTGCGGGTGGAGTATCCAGGGATTTTACTGTAAGCCCGGCAACAGTACCCATGGTAATGACAAGATCCACGCCCCTGCTCCTTAGCGCCGAAGAAAGATATTCTGCGGTTTCTCCATCGCTCAGGCCTTCCAATTCCCCTTCTCCCAGGGTATAAAAGCTTTCCTTTTCAAAACGGACCGGCCATCGTGACTGGTCCTGGCGGCTTAACCAATTCCAGAGCGCATCGGCTGTTCCGTCAACGGGAATGGGCTGGGAAAGCTCTGAAATAATGCCGTATTCCTCCATTCCCGCCAGAAGGCTTTGCAGGGAATAATCGAATTCGTAATAGTCTTCTCCCTGGCAATAGCCTATTAAAGGGATTCTCTGTCTTGATGCCTCGTCAGCCATAAGCTTATGGGTTATGGCTCCGTTGATAAGAAGGCCTACACTGAGAATAAAAGCCGTAAGGATCTTCAGCCGCTTCTTTTTTTTACCCATCATGGCGCTTTACCGCCCTTTCTTCTGTAATTTACAAATCCAAACAACAGGGCCGCTGCCATAACGAGAACGCCCGCAAGGAAAAGGCCTGTGCTTCCATGAAGCATGGCAAGCCCAAAAATAAACGAGGAAGCGCCCCGGACCATTCCGGCAAAGGCGCCCTCAAGGCCGATGACCCGGCTGATGCCAAGCCTTCCGGCCAGTTCAAGGGACAGCACAAAACGGTATTGGAGGCTGGGCATAATGCCGTCCGCAACCGCAATGAAGAGCACAAGGCCAATTGCCGGGTACAGGCCTCCCCAGAGGGCGGATAAGCCAAGAAAGGCTCCCAGAAGAAGCAGTATACCGCTCATTAGCACCGCCGTGGGTATTTTTCTTGACAGAAAACGGCAAAGAAAGGCGCCTAAATAGGATGTGACCACGCCGTAAAGGAGAAAAACATGGCCGATAGAGGCGGTGGACATCCCCTCCTTATCCCCATATATGGGAAAATAATAGTCCAGGACCATGGAGATAAAGAAGTAGGGAATTACAAGCAGAAGCAGATAGGATGCAAACCGAAGCGCTTCCCGGCCTTTTATGGCCGAGGGCTTTTCAAGGGTGCTGCCTGAAGCCCCAGGCTCATCCTCCCGTGAGGCGGCGGTTGTTTCCATGGCCTCCTGCACGGAAGCATCCAGCTCCCGCCCCTGCCCACCTTCCCCATGCGGCCCATTTTCACCCGCGACGTTTTTCGACTGGCCCGCATCCACAATATTAACGGAGAAGAACACAATCAGCACGCCTACAAAAAGGCCGAAGCCGCCCATAACCAAAAAGGCTCCGGAATACCCCACAACCCCGGCTATCACAGCTCCTATGGCGGCCGAACAACTCATGCCCACAATGAGCCCCGCATTGGTGGAGGAGGTATACTCCTCAAGGCTCTGTGAAGACGGCGCAAGCACTCCGAAAATATCAAATGCCGTTTTAGCGCAGCCCAGTCCAAGGCCCATAACCATTTGAGCCAGAATAAAAAGAAGGGGCTCGGAGGACATTGCGGCCAGCACCGTCCCTGCCGCCATGAGGCTCATGCCTCCAAGCGCCGCGGGGCGCCAGCCCTTTTTATCCACCAGTCTGCTTATAAACCAGGCTGAAAAAACGGACATAAAAATTTGAATGGCAATGGGTAGTCCCATAACCAATTCATAGGGAAGCCCTAAAACCGGCCGGTAAATCTCAGCCATAACCAGGGGAACAAAGGCCATGGACATGTATTGAAACATGGCAAAAAAGAAAAAGAGGCCTCTTACAATGCCCAAAGGCAGAAGGGATACATCCTCCCGCTTCACCAGCGTTCCTTTTTTCCGAAGTGCCGAAAGCTCCTTTGAGGCTGTCAGCACGGACAAAAGGAAAATAATCACCTCGGCGGCAATGAGCAGTGAGGTTATCAGGGTTGCCGCTATTTCAACGACAAAGCCCCTGAGCTTTTCAGTCATGTAGTCCCCGGAGATGCGTATTTCAAGAACCCGCTTTTTACCTGTGCTGTCCTCTATAAGCTCAAATACCCGAAGGTATTTGTCATCCGCTTCCCCCTGCTTCTCCGTGAGCTGCAGGCTTTCCAGCTGGTTCGTCCCCGCAAGGATATCGCTAAAATAATCGTCAAGCCCTTCCAGCTCCTCATAGGGTACCCCCCGGCCCACAACAGAACCAATATCCTCCCTTATTTTTAGTGAAAAGGTCTGGGCCGTTTCTCCCACAAGCGCTTCATAGCCTTTTTTATACACGGAATAAGAGCCTATGCCGAAAAGCACATTGGATGCCAGCACTACCGGGATTACCAGGGCGATCAGCCTTTTATACCGGTACTCATGCCTTATTGTTAAAAACAGCGCCGTGAAGACCAGCACGCCGAAAAGCGCGGGAAAAAGCGTACTGCGGTACAGCTCCTTCTCATAGCCTGAAAGCGCCTCGTTAAGCTTATCCAGGGGATAGGACAGGCCCAGGCTTCCGGCTGTTTCCCCCTTTTCCCCGGCTATGGGAAGAAGCAGGTACTGGGTATTCTCCGTGATCCACAGGACATTTTCTCCGCCATGGGGCAAAACGTCCTCCGGGACGGGTGCTGGAGGCGTATCCGGCCTGCTTTCATTAAAGTAACGGTAATAGAGCACACTTCCGTTTTCGTCAGCTACAAATACCTCCTCAACCGGGGGAAGAAGGCTTTTTATTTCACTGAAGAAATCCTCAATGCCGTAAAAATTATCAAGAGTCTTTCCATACCT
The DNA here is from genome assembly GCA_023424865.1 of Bacillota bacterium. Next base: position 3,199 of record JAFADM010000594.1, read on the forward strand.
TAGCGAGTATTCCAGCTTTTGAACCACACCCTTTGAAACAATGGCGTAGCTGTTGGCAATGGATTGGGTATAATTCTCTTTAAAGGCTGTCCCGTTAAGGACGGAGCTTAGAATGATTAAACCGGCAAGAGCAAGATTGACAACGGCCAGAAATATTATCTTTTTTTTCATTTATGCCTCCTGTTATACTGTCTGTCGTTCAGCCATGCGGGCAAAAAGGCCGTTTTGGGCCATCAGGCTTTCATAGCTGCCTGCTTCCGCTACCCTGCCCTTGTCCAGAACAATAATGCGGTGGCATTTTTTGACGGTGGAAAGGCGATGGGCGATAACAATTCGTGTAATGGCCATTTTATCGAGTATTTCCGTAACTCCGGACTGGGTTTTGTTGTCCAGGGCGCTTGTGGCCTCGTCGAATAGCAGAATGTCGGGTTTGGACGCAAAAGCCCTGGCAATGGCAACCCTTTGCCTCTGTCCTCCTGAAAGTCCTCCGCCGCCTTCCGAAAGCATGGTGTGCATCCCCATGGGCATTTTCCGTATATCGTCGGCCAGTCCGGCCATTTCTGCCGCCTCCCAGGCTTCCTCCAGGGTCATGAAGGGAGAACAGAGGGCAATATTGGCATAAAGGCTGTCGGCAAAAAGACTGCTGTTTTGAAGAACCACGCCCATATGCCTGCGTATAGAAGCAAGATCCAGTTTTTCTATATTTTTATCATCATAAAGCACCGCTCCCGCCTGAGGTGCTTCAAAACCAAGAAGCATCCGGAATAAAGTGGATTTGCCGCAGCCCGAAGGGCCCACCACCCCCACATATTCACCCGGTTTTACGCTCAACGAAAGATCATTAAGGACAAGAGGGCCTTCCGGATGGTACCTGAAACGGATATGGGCCAGGTCTATTTTCCCTCCAAGGCCACCCACACGCTCCCGCTCCCAGCCTGCTTCCGGCAAGGTTCTCAGTATGGGCCCCGCAAGCTCCAGAGAAGCCTTAAGCGCCGACAGCCGGCCTACGGACCGGCAAAACCTCAGGTCAGCGGCCAAAAGGGCGGCAAAGGCTGCGTTAAAGGCCATAAAGTCCGCTGGGCCTACGCCTTCAACCATTACACTTGAATAGAGGAAGAGCGCCGCCCCCAGGCCGGACACGGACAAAACCGCCTCAGAAAGCTTTACAACAGGGTGGGGCTCCGAAGTAAGCGCGGCCTTTTTGCCGTAATGCCCGGCCCAACGTGCAAAGGCTCTTATCCGTGCTCCCCCGGTCTTTATTTTGCCCATACCCGACAGCAGCCGGGAGACAAAGCCAGAAAGACGGGCATTGGCGGAAGCGGTTTTTTTTAGGTGATCTGCTTCCAGAAAACCCGCCGCAAGGGAAAAACCCGTCAGTAAAAATACGATGAGGAAGGCCGGAAATACCAGCTTATTGGCGAAAAAGCTTATTTGATAAAGGTACGCCATGGACAAAAGCAGTGATAAAAGCGCAGAGGCGCCGCTGCCGGTGAGTATTTCGCTTAACAGCCCGAAGGCCTGCACACTTTCCATAAGCGTTCCTGAGGAATGCTCCCTGAAAAAGCCCGCAGGCAGGTGCATCAGCCTGCCCCAGGCCGCGTTTTCCACAGCGGTGCGCACTTTCCCTCCCAGAACGTTAAGGTGCCTGCTCTCAGCAAGGCCAAGAAGCGCAGCGCCAAAGGCGGATCCGGTAAGAATCCCCGCAATGGGAAGTATATCTTGAGTGGTGCCGGAAGGAATCACCCTGTCAAAAAGAACACGGCTCATAAAGGGAAACACCAGTCCCAAAAGCATTGCCGCCGCCGATGACAAAAGGGCGGACAAAAGCTCTCCGCCCTTAACCCTGTCATAAATAAAGTTCAGCAAATCCGCAAGACCCATTTTTTTACAGGGAAACGGCTTGTAAAAGCAAAGGGCCTCTTCCGCAATGAGGCACGCATTTTTACTGTTCAGCCTTTCCGTTTGTCCCGTTAGAGGATTGATAAAACAAAGCCTGTTTCCCCTTTCCGGGCGTATAAGTATGGGAAGCCGCTCCTGAGCCAGCTGTCCCAAAAGGGGTTCCCGGGTTTCCCGCCACCAATGGCCCTTAAGGGAAATCCGCCTTTTCATAAGCCCGGAGTTATTCAGGACATAATCAAGCTGCTCCTCCAAAAGCCCTTTGCCGGGAGGCACGTCAACCGGCTCCATCCCAAGGCTTTTGAGAAGCTCCTTTATCACGTTCCCCGTATAGGCGGCAGTACTCCCGTGAAAGGCATGCCTTTGAAAAACGCCTTTTTTTGCCTTTTTATGCCGGGCATACCCAAGCGTATCCGGCACCGCTCTCAAAAGCTCACTATCCCGTTGTTTTTCAGCCCGAATCCTTGCCTCAAACGCGTCCATTTCTCTCCCCTTACTCAGCCTGTATCAATTGAGCGTATTTTCCTCCCAGAGCCAAAAGCTCCCTGTGGCTGCCCTCCTCGACCACCCGTCCGTTTTCCAGAAAAAGAATCCTGTTCGCATCCCGTATGGCAGAAAGCCGGTGGGCGATAACAAGCACTGTCATCCCCCTGGCTTTTATGGCCTCCATAATTTCTTTTTCCGTCGCGGGATCCAGTGCGCTGGTGGCTTCATCCAGAATAAGCAGGGAAGGCTCCCGGGCCAAAGCGGCGCCGATATCCAGACGCTGAAGCTGCCCCCCTGAAAAATTTCCGCCCCCTTCCGAAATCTCATGCTCATACCCCTTTGGGCGAAGGAGAATATCCTCGTGAATACAGGCCTCCTTCATCCCCTTTATAACAGCCTTTTCATCGGCCAGACCATCCCAGAGGGTAATATTATTCCGAACCGTATCGGGAAAAAAAACGCTTTTTTGCTCCACCATGGCCACAGAGCCGGCAAACACGCCGGGATCAATGGCCTGCCGTGGCTTGCCGTCAAACAGAATTTCACCTGAGGCAGGCTTTCTCAGTCCCGCAATAAGCTGAGCCAGAGTGGATTTGCCGCTGCCGCTGCCTCCCACCAGAGCTACGGTGCCGCCTTTTTCTACATGAAAGGAAAGGCCTTCGAAAAGAGGCGGGCTTAAAGGGCTGTAGCCAAAGGTCAAATTTTTTACCTCAAGCTCTCCTGTAAGCTTTGAGAAGCCGGGGGCCTCCCGGGCGAAAAGCTCTTCAACAGGGTTGTTCAGCACATCCTCCAGCCGCTCCGTTCTTCCCCTGGCCTCCTGCATTTGAGGGACAAGAGAACTCCAATCATTAAGGGGCTCCATGAACTGGCTTAAAAAGCCCTGAAAGGACAGCAGGGCGCCTATGGTAAATTCGCCCCGCAGGATGGCGTAAACCCCCAGAATAAGGACGGAGGTATTTAAAACATCCTGTAAAAGACGTACCGGGAGCTTAAGGAGGATGTTCTTTCTATGCCACTGGCTGCGGGTATTGGCAAGACGCGTCACATTTCCGGCTCGAAGCTCGGCATAGCCGTCCTCAGCGCCGCAAGCCTTCAGGGTTTCTATCAGTTCAATTCCGGCTAAGGTGGTTCCCCATAGTTTGGCTCCGTCCCGAAGAAGCGTCCTGGCGGTGTCCCGCCCCGCCCGGGATACCGCCAGAGACAAAAGGAGGCTTGCTGCGGCGGCCCCCATCCCCACAAGGGCCATACCCGTATTCAAAAAGAGGAGTGCCCCACCAAAAACAACAATGAGCAGGCCCTGCTGCATAATCGGAATAAGCCTGAGGCACAGGAAACCTGCAAGCTCTTCATTGCTGTCCTGCCTGTCGCATAAGTCTCCGGTAAACCTTTGAGCATAAAACTCAAGAGGCAGCTTTAAAAGATGGTTCATAAACCCCGCAGAAGCACAGGCAGCCATCCTCACCCTTATTTTCAGTAGAAAATGGGCTTGCATGGCCCGGCAAGCAAAAAGCAATACCATCGCTCCCCCCATGGAAAGCTGCAAATAGGGAAACCATTGGGGTGAACGGCCAAACAGCACATAATCGGTAAAGAGCCTCGAAAACAGGGGCAGCATGGCCGCGGCTGCCGTTGAAACCACCCCGGAAAGTATCAGGAAGGCAACCGCAGGCCCAAACCCCTTTAACTGCTTCAATAAAAAGCTCGACGCCCGAGCAGGCTTTCCCTGCTCCTCAAAATCCGCCTGCTTTGAAAAAAACAGGGCAATTCCTGTAAAGGCCCTGTCAAACTCCTCCATGTCCACACTGCGAGGCCCCAGAGCCGGATCATTAATATGGGCTCTGTTTCGGCTGAAGCCCTTTAAAACCACAAAATGGTTAAAATTCCAATGTATGATAGCAGGGAGCAGACTGGTATCGTTAAGCTCCTCGGGTTCAAAACGGTAGGCTTTGGCCTCCAGGCCATAATTCCCGGCAGCCAGGACTATATTTTTAGCACTGCTGCCGTCCCGTGACACGCCGCAGTCCACTCTGAGCTTTTCCAGGGGAATGAATTTCTTATGGTAGGCCAGGATCATCCCCAGACAGGCTGCCCCGCACTCCACATTCTCCATTTGCAGCAAGGGCGGCACCTTATGTATTTTTGCGGCCATGGCTCCTCCTTATGCTCAATTTAGTCCGGCTCCCAGCAGCAGATCCACCGGGCGGCGTGTTCGGGTTATAATTTGAATGCTGCACAGGGTACTTACCTCAACGGTGAGCTCCTGCCCCTTTTTGCCCGACCACTCAAAGCTGTTTCGTGAATTGGGATCCATATTCAGCATAATGCGCACTTCGACGGCGCTTTCACCGGGAAGAAGCATGGAGGCATAGCTTGCGTCTCCAAAGGTTTTTTCAATATAAGCCTCCGTTACCGCCACTGAAGATACTCTGCTGACATAGCCCCGCATAAATCCATATTCCTCACGGGGCGCATAAGAGGGTGAAACCTGGGCTTCCATGCCCGGCAGTATTTTCTTGGCTACAGCCAGGGGCACATAAGCGATAACCTCCCGGCTGTTGGTAAGCTTATCCTCCTGGATAAGGCTTGCCACCTTCTGCCCCGGCTCCACCATCCCGTTGACGGAAGCGATGTACTGAACCGTTCCGGATACCGGCGCACGTATAATGGAGGTTTTTTCATATTCTTCAAGGAGGGCGTCCGTCTCCTGCTGCAAATAGGCCAAATCCCTTTCATAGCCCGAATCCCCTTCGTAGTCCTGTCCGGCCGGCCGTTCCCCGTCCATAACCCGGGAAAGGGCATCCCTTTCTTTTTTTATAGCTTCAAGCTTTTCCAGAACCCCTTCATTGGGCGCCACCAAAAGGATTTGATTTGTATCCGCGTATTCCCCCTCCTTTGTCGTCACCTCACTTATAAAGCCTGTGGTATAGGCATAAACCCCTTTAACTCCCGAGGCCGGAAAGACAATACCCGTAACCTTTATCCCGTCGGAAAGGCTCCCGGTAAACGCCCAGAAAAGCGTCCCTCCCACGATGAAAAGGAGTGCCAGAAGCAAAAGCCAGCCCGATGGGCCGATAATCCGTTCCGGCTGATCCCACTGTTCCGGTGAAGCAACCTGGGAAAGCGCCCTTTGCCGGAAAAGACCGCTTTTTTCTCCGTTTTTTTCCGTCATAGCTATTCCTCCCCCGTAAGTCTGGCATCCCGGACAACGGAATAAGTGGGTTCCCTTCCCGTCAGGAGCCCCTCACCGTCAAAGGCGATTTTGCCTGTCAGCCCCTGGTATCCCCCGCTTTCATGGAGAAACCGGGCAATTGCCTCCGGATCATTGGTGCCGCTTTCATAAGCCGCCTGTGCAATAAGCCGGACGGAATCATAGCCATGGGCGGCCCACCAGGTAGGCTCTTCACCGTATCTTTCACGGTAGCGCTCATAAAAGGCCGAAAGCTCGGGTGAGGATTTGACAGGCACCAGGGCGGGCATAACCAGCCCCTCGGTGTCATCCCGGTATTGAACCAGCATTTCCCCGGCATCAAAGGAGAAATCTCCAAAGAGTGCCGCATCCTGAAGGCCTTCCTTTATGTAGGAGGCCAGTGTAAAAGCATCCTTTATGGCGTCACGGCTGATTACCACCCCATCCACCTCCAGCGTTCTCCATTTTTCCAGCTTTTTATTGAAATCCCTGGCCACCCCCAGCTCAGAGGTAATATCTACCACGGAAAGACCGGCCTTTTGAGCTTCGCTGCAAAAGGCCAGCGCCAGGTTGTTTTCAAACTCCGTGTCACTGCGGCAAATGGCAATTCTGGCTATGTCCCGGCGTGCGGCATAAAGGGCCAGGGATGCTCCCATATCCTTTTCACCGAAGGTATTTCTAAAAATCATGCCATACCTTTTTCCTTCAATGGTTCTGTCCATCATACCGTTCACGGCAAGAAGGATTTTGCCCGCATTTTCAAAGACAGGCGCTCCCGCGTCCAGTATTTCAAAGCTGTGGGAACCGAAAACGGCGGTTACCGCTTCATCCCCTGCCAATAGGCTGGACAGGAGAAGGCCTTTTTCATACTCGTACCCGTCGTCATAAAAAGCAAGGCTTATGGTTATGCCGGCGGCTTCATAAGCCTCATTGCAGTCCTGAGCAGCCATTTTAATGCCGTTAAAAAAGCTGGGGTCATAGGCATATACCTCTTGGGAGCCCATAACGGCTATGGTAATCTTTTTTTCGCCTTGTCCCGAGGCCTGCTGCGACTGGCCGCAGGCGGACAGCAGAACTGACAGAAGGATTGCGGGTATCACTATTAAAAGGAGTGCCCTGCGCCCTTCCGTCCTGAGTCCAATCCTTTTGCCAACACTCATTGCCATCCCCCTTTTTTTGTCCGTACTCTTCTTAAATTTTGCAGCGGGATCAGCCCATTCCCTGACGTTCCAGTGCACAGCGGATAATATCTCCCAGAATCTCCGGGAAAGCCATACCTCTGGCTTTTCCGCAGGCTTCAAAGGGTCCGCCCCTGGTTAGGCCGGGCCTGGGATTAATTTCGAGGAACCATACCTTGCCCTGCTCATCCACACGGAAATCGGAACGGCTGAAGTCCCTGCACTCCAAATGCCGGTGAAGCCAAAGAGAATAATTTAAAAGAGCCCTGTCGGTTTTAACGCCGAAGCTTGCCGCTTCATCCCGAATAACCCGAAAGCATTTATCGTGCACCGTAAACAAATCAATGGAGGAGCCATCCTCGTAGGCGCACCTGTCCACGCCAAGGGCATAGGCACCGTCCCCGTTTCCTATGACGGGAACATTAACCTCTTCACCCTTTATGTATTGTTCACATAAAACGGCCTGGTCATATTTCTCCCTGTTATATCTTATTTTTTCAATTAACTCCTCTACTGTATCCACAAGAAAAACGCCCATGCTGTAACCCTCGTAATTGGGCTTAACCACAAGGGGAAAAGCGAGCTTTTTATCCTTTAACTCCTTTTCAAGAGCAGCTGCTTCAAGCTGCTTGGATAAGCCCACATACAGGCCGTTGGGCGATGGTATGCCCAGGCTTTGAGCGATAAGCTTGGTGTGATGCTTGTTTTGGCTAAGCCCCATGGCATAGGCATCGCTTCCCACGTAAGGAATACGGTTTAGCTCAAGAAGGGCGGGAACAATGGCCTCCCGGTTTCTGGACAAAATGCCCTCGTCCTCAATAAAAATAAGATCACAGTTCACACAGCCGGCTTTTATCCTCTCATTGAGCTTATACATGTTCCCGATAAGAACAGGCTCATGTCCACAAAGCCGGATGGCTTCAACGATATGCTCCACCTCGGCCGGGCTGCAAAAATCGGCGAAAACCTCATTGCTTTCGTCAAAGCCGTAATCCTGCCTGTAATCAAAGGTCAGACCAACTTTCATTAGCATTGTATCCTTTCTGACTATTGCCTCGTTTACTTTCTAAGCTTCATTTCGTAAAGATGACTTGATTGGAACGCGGGATGAAAACGAGTCAGTCCGGAAAATGGAGCTCCACCTTATCGCCTTCATAATCCCTGAGAACCATCCGCCCCTCTTCCGCTTCAAGAACAGCCCCGCTGTCCACAGGAATTTTCCCGCCCTTCCCCGGCGTATCCACTATAAAGCGAGGCAGGGCATAGCCGGGAAGATGACCAAGAAGGGAACGCAGCAAAAGAATCCCCTCATTGTAAGGTGTCATGAAATGCCCTGTCCCCTTAACAGGATCACACTGATAAAGATAATAGGGCCGTACCCTCAGCTGGATAAGCCGTAAAAGCAGGGCTTCCATTGTCTTTCTGTTATTATTGATTCCCTTTAATAAAACGGACTGGTTTCCCAGTGGAATGCCTCTGGAAAGGAGCAGGTCGCAGGCCTTCTCCATTTCCGGACTGATTTCCGCCCAATGGTTGCATTGAATGTTAATCCAGACAGGATGGTATTTTTTAATGGTATCCGCCAGCTTTTCCGTAATGCGCATGGGGGCCGCTACCACACTTCGGGTTCCTATTCGAAGGGTTGACACATGGGGAATGCTTCGAAGTGCGGAAAGAATTCTGTCCAGTGCCTCATCCGTCAGGGTGAAGGGATCCCCTCCTGTTATAAGTACATCCTTGATTGCCGGTGTTTTTGCGATATAGTCAAAGGCCGCCTCCAGCTCCCGGGCCGTAAGCTCCCTGTCCTCCTGAAGCCTGGTATTCTTTCGGGTACAGTGCCTGCAGTAGGCGAAGCATTTTCCGGTAACCACCAGAGCAGCCTTTGCAGGATATTTATGAATAACGCCCTTTACAGGTGAAAATCGGCCTTCCTCCAGGGGATCCCCCCAGAGGGCCGACATAGGCCGAAGCTCCTCCGGGTTTGGCAAAAACTGTTGTCTTAAAGGCTCCCTCGCATCCGGATTCTTCATTCTTCCGGCAAGAAACGGACTGACCCCTGTTTTGTAAACCCTGCTTACCACATTTACCGCCGCTTTTTCCCCGGGTGCAAGCACCATATATTCCTGCAGCTTTTCCGCCGTATCAAGGGTATTTGCCAGCTGCCATTCCCAATCCTTGTGTTTCCACGCTTTCATGTTGTCCATCTCTCTTTTTCCGGGATCCCTGAAATCCGATAGAATACCTCTACCGGATTTCAGAGAAACGGGTACTTATTTTAGCTTTAGCTGATATGAATGACTATTGCTTTTTTATTCGTTACTTAAAAGCCTGCGAATAAGGAGCATAAGCATCTGGGCATTTTCTCCCCGTGTCGCGGTTTTTTCGGGAAGGAATTCCCCTTCCGGGGTTCCGTGAATGATCCCTCCACGGCAAATGCGCTCAACCGCTTCCCGCGCATAGCCTTTTATATTGCCTGCATCCTTGAACTGCGCATCGCCATAGCCTCCGGGTAATGTCAGGCCGAGCCCGTCGGTAAACCGGGAAAGGAAAACGGCCAAATCCTGCCTTATTACCGCTGCCTCAGGCGAAAATCCACCGTTGCCGGTACCGCCGGAAAGCCCTGTTCGGTAAGCCCATTGAACCACCGGTGCATACCATTTGCCGGCGGGCACATCCGTGAAGGGATAGCCCTCTTCGGAGGAAAGGTCATCCCCTGAAAGCCTTGCCAGCATGGAAAGAACCTCCGACCGGGTCACACTGCTGCCAGGGGCGAAGCGTCCGTCTCCCACACCGCTTGCCAGGCCTCTTGCAGCCAGGAAATCCACGGCGTCGGAGTACCATCCGGTGTTATCGCTGTAGCTGACTTTATTTATAAAGGAGGTAATTTTTCCAATCCTGTGATTGGTGTAAACAATCAGGGCCTCGGCCGTCCTTACCGATAAGGGCAAAATTGTCAGGGTTCCGTCTTCACTGAGATTGGCTCCCACCACCTGACCGAGATTGGTTTCACTTTTTTCGGAAGGCAGTGTTACCAGGGTTATGAGAAGGGGAATATCCGGCCCTTCCATGTCCCTCATATCCCTGCTTCCCATGAGAACGGCAGCCTCGTACACCCTGCGGCCATCAAGCCTTTCGCTTGCATCATCCTCTGCACCTTCTGCCGAAGAAGCTGCCAGCTTTATTGTAATAGAAGACTTCCCGTCCCATATGGCGTTTATGGCTGCCAGAGCTTTTTTTGAAAGCTCAATCATGCCATGGACACTTTCAAACGAGACACTTTCCATACCTGAAGCCGTAAGCTTTTCCCAAACCTCTTCCGAGAGCTCCAGCCGCTGATCAGAGGCAGTGCCTTCGTAGGAAGAGGAAAGGACAAAGGTTAAGGCTTTGCTGTCCGAAGCTGCGGCTCTGTTCAGGGCCTGTTCCACAACAAACCCGGAGGGCGCGATTACCGCCGTATTTCCGTTTACTGCAGGTTCAACTGAGATGCGGATGGCAGGAGCTTCCTCTCCTCCACCCAGCTCAAGGGCTTGGCCGGAGCTTCCTGAGCTTGGGCTTACAGGGCCAGGATCAGGACTTGGGTTCTCTGAGCCTCCGCTGCCCACCGTCACAACCATGGTGGCTTCCAGGATAAGCCCTTCCGGCAGCGTATAGCTCCTGTCCACCCTCTGGAAGCTTCCGTCGGACAGGCTCTCCACCGCATTCACATTAGGCTTCAGGAAAGCGGAAATGCGGGCCGTACCATCGGAAAGGGCAATAACCGTACCGTCGGGGAGAACGGATGCCACCTCTGCATTGGAGGTTCTCCAGACGATATCGTAAGGGCTGACCCCTTCCTCCTCCGCTGTCTTGCGAAGATTGAGGACGGGTTCCAGCGTATGGGTTTCACCTGCTTTAAGCGATAGCCCGCTCTTATTTATTGAAAACGTATTAACATTCCATATGGCGTCAACCTGCTCCGGTGAAGCATACCGTTTAATAACGGCTTTATCGGAGGCATCGCCCGCCTGAACCTTCAAGGTCAGGTAATCCTGTACGGATCCATCCTCCTTCAGCTCGGGATCGCTGTACGAAAGGCCTTCGATGTCTACGGCAACGGAGTCTGTCACCACACCATTGGGTTCCAGTTCAAGGGAAAGCTCATTGAGAACGCTCCCCTCCGGAGACAGTACGGTAAGCCCGCCCTGATAGGGCTTGTTCCCGCTGTTTCGAACATAATAGTTCAACACGGCTTCAGAAGCTCCTGTATGCAGGGAATCCAGCATCTTTACCTCAAGCTTTTCTTCGTAGGACACCGCTTTTGCCGCAACAGCCACAATCTCCCCTGAAACATCAAGCACTCGGAAACCGGCTTCCACACCCTCCGGTATTTCAGGAAGTACAACCGCTGCTAAAAGTGTAGCGCTTTGGCCACCAAGAAGATATGCTTCTTCATCGGATACACTTTCTGCAAGTACATTGCCAAGCGATACCCTAGCTCCCGTATAGATCTCCTCGCCATTCTTCGTCAGGAAGGCCTCATAGGAAAAGCCTGACCCCGGCTTTAATCCGGTGTTGGCGACAGCAGCGGAGAAGGTAAGCGTGCTGCCTCCCATAGGGTTGTTATTGTCAAGGGTAACGCCTCCCAGCTCCAGAGCCGTCTCAGGTGAAAACACTGTCGAAGCCAGGGTGCGATTGGTTAAATTCCCTGTAAAGACACCTGTTTCATCCCGCTCTTGACTGTATTTTACATAAACGGCGCGCAGGCTGCCGTCGGCATTTACGGTAAAATCCAAATCTGAATAGTTAGCTCCGGCTTCATGGGTAAGCTGTACCCCCTGGGACCAGGGGAAGCCGTTATTTGCCCCATATACCTCCTTGAGCACCGGATCACCTGCACTGACAACACCGGTATACCCGTTTATGTCCGTATAGGTAGAATAATTTATGGGGTATATACCGTGAGAAACGCTCTCAGACGGGTTTTCAGGATTTGTCAGGGCAGTTAGAACCTCAATGCTTTCAGGATAGGTTCCGGGCCCCTTGCCTGGGGCGTAGCGATAGACATAGCCCTCTCCGTCCTCAAAATAATCCGAAACAAGGATCTTATCCAAGGTAGTACCTGGCTTTGCCCACGCTCCGAAAATGTGGCGCTCCTTAAGAATGTTTGACGGATCCTCCGTTCCCGGGTCTCCTGCTTTCAGCCCACCCTTATAGGAAATAACATAATCCGTCCATACAAGGTATTGGCTGTCCCCATTGGACCTAATTATAAAGTCCTCAATGGGTAAACCGTCATTGGATGTAACAGCCTTATGAACAAAGCCGTTAATGGTTGTATTTGATTTATCTACTATGTATAGTGAAACCGGATTTCCGTCAATGGTTAAATCCAACTTTTTAAGATTGTTCTTTATAAGCCCGGTAATATCCATATACACAATGTCCCCGTCTGAAAGCCAGTAGAGATAGGTAATACCTCCGGTTCTAACAAATTGGGGCATGCTGACCGAACCACTGTTGCTGGTGAGCTTAATGGGATGATGGAAGGCATTTTCCTCATAATTGTAAATTTGAAGGTAGATCTCTCTGTCCCCGGCTGTGCTGCGGCTTCCATCGCGATCCATCACATAGGCGTAGAGGGCAAGGCCATTATAGGTAATAAGATCCGATTCGATAATAAGGGGATCCCCGCCTCCCGGTTTAGAGTAAATGACATTTTGTGTTGTGACCGTGGTGGTGGGGCTGGGACTTCCGTCCTCGCCTTCCGGCAGGCCCGATGGGATCTCATACTCAGTTTCTTCGATATCCACCAAGGCCGCTAAATCCAGGAACCGTTGCCCGTAGAAACTTTGGGCAAAAATGCCGTCACTATCCCCATACCCTTCATCCGGAGCATAGGTGGTATTCCACAGGAAGGTGCCGTCAGGCTGCTTTTCGGCATAACGGTAGGCTATGAGGCCATAGCCGTTGACAATATCCCCGTAAAGAGAAGTTGCTTCCCCGTCGTCGGTCTCCGCTCTGTCCGCCCCAGGATCTGTAACAGGTGTGTTGTCGTAAGCTCTGGGCTCCTCATTAAGGTAATCTGCCTTGGTGTAATAAACCATGAGGCGGCGGCTTGCTTCATCATAGGAAATTTTAGGGCTGATATCAGCGAATGTATCTAATTCTGTTGCTTTTGTGACGGCAAACTTTTCCCCAAAGCTTTCTGCTGCCGTGTCAAACCATCGCCCGCTGATATTCATGGCGCTCAGTGTGTCCACAGGGGTATCCGAAGAGGTAAAGTTTCGTCCGGCATCCGCCCATGTAACCAGGATTTTATCCCCTACCAGGTAGGCATCGGGAGCTTCATCCCAGGTACCGTCAGTTTCCAGATCCACGGTTTGAGGAGGCGTCCACGTTTCGGTGGCGGGGTCGTAAAGGGTATAAAAAAGCTGCGCTCTGTTGTAGCTGTCCCGAGTACCTGTATCATCAACAAAGAGAAGAAGCAGCTTTCCATCGCCGTAGGCAATGGTCTTCGACTGGGGATAAGGATAGACGCCGGATTGAAGCTCAGCTTCATTACCTGCTGCCGTACTGTTTAAGCTGTAGCGTGCCATTCTTAAAGAGCTGTTACCAGCCCATGACGAACGGTTATTAAGGTACTCCCGGGTGAGAATTTCCTCCTCGGTGGGAGAAGCCACCGGTTCGTACAAATAACCTGCATAAGGGTTGGACAGGCTTCCCATAAGCGCATCGCCTGTCGATCCATAGCCGAACAGGCTGATACGTTCCGACTGGTAAATGGTCCATTTTTTTTGTACAAAGAGAACCTTTATGCCTACCCTGGCGGTAATGACAAGCCCTCCGGAGCCTTCCGACGCAGCATTTTCACCAATAATGGGCAGGGTGAAATTCATATCCACCTCGGCATTGCCTTCAAGGTAAACATTGAGATAATCAATACCCGCGCCGGCCTGGATGGTGATGCCGGGATTAACCATGAACTGTGCATAGATGGAGTAGTTGTTAGGATTCAGAGAAACCTTGCCTTCCCCGTCAAATTCATACATAGAGGTTTGGCGCATGGAGTTATTGGGCTCTATGGCCAATACTGCCGAAGCGTCGCCGTGTACATTTACGGAAGCAAAAACAGGTATTCCAATAGGGGTCACATAGGTATACTTATAGTCAAACTCCGCGTTTCCGGTAGCCATAAGCACCAGGGAGCTGAAGTAATAGCGTCCGTTAGCTCTTTGTACCCCGTCAATCTCGTTGGATCCTTCCTCGATAACCAAATTCAACGACACTGAAAACTTGTAGTTGAAGCTTCCTCCGGAGGAGCTGGTGGGAGTGTCCTCCTTCTGGTTCTTTTTAACCTCATCTTTTACATCTTCATCGTCAGGATCGTTTCCTAAAAGCTTCTTGATTTTACTAATGACCCCTTCGTCTTCGTCATCCTCTTTTTCAGCCTCATTGCCGAACTTTTTCTCAAAGTCCTTATTATAACCAACCGTATAGGTTCTGGTATTATAGACCTTCCCATCCTCACCGGTACGGGTTCCTCTGTCCAGAATATCGTCAAGGCTGATGTTCATTCCAAGATCAAACCGGTTATTCATCTGCCCGATAAATTCCACGGCCGGCTTTATTGGTGTGTCAAAGCTTGTAATAGCGTTAATGATATTTAAATCCATACTAAATGCAAGCCCAACATCCACCTCGGGGTATTCCCTTACCACTTGACCGTTTTCCTCATAAAGAGGTGAAAGGGTCATCATCCCGCCTACCGGAATGTTCTGAGCCAGCAAGTCTATTGAATGGGAAAAACCCCCCGCATTGGGAACACCGGTTTTAGATTCGTAAAGCTTTTCCTTCTTTAAGCCCTTATCATCCGTTCTGTATATACGAACAATAACATTGTTGGCTGCTGTGCCTTCATTTTTCTTATCCACGGAGAACTTGAATTCTGTTTCGCCGGGCCTTATGGGTACAAGCACATTATCCGCATCCAGCTTAAGGTCTTCGGAAGCCGAGTCGGCGTTGCGCTTATAGGTAGCCTTGAAATTATAGGGGCGCATCACATCGCTTGTATCAAAGGTATGTACAACCGTATCCCCGGGAACAGCATAGGTGAAAAACTCATAGCCCTTGTGCATAATTCGGACAAGATTGTATTCACCAAGCCGCAATGAGGGATCTGTAAGTGTTGCAGCACCGTATTCATCCGTTACAAAGGCACTGGTGCCCATGATAATGGTAGCATCCTTTACAGGCATTTCTTTGGATGAAGCCTGAGGATTAAGTACCGTACTGTATTTTTCTTTGATGACAACATCCGCTCTCCAGGGGGTTGCCTCAATCGGAGCCTTTTCAAAATAATAACTTATCTGGGTAGGATTAAAAAACTTTGGTATATAGCTGAAGAAGTTACCCCAAAAGAGATTCTTTGTTATAGGATTTTTAGCATAAATGGTATCCAAATCCATACCGTATTGGCTCATTTTCTGACGCAGGGCGGCGAGCTCATCTGAGCTTCTTTGCCCATCGCCGTTTAGATCCCCCGACATGTCAATCCATCGGGTGGTAAATCCGGCAGGCAAAACCGCTGTCATATCGTAGCTTTCTATGGGATTGGCTTTCTCAATAACAATCGGGGTATAAATATCCCCCGCAGCCTGTGTTCCTTCCGGGGTTTTAACAACTACGGCGGCTCCCGCACTCAGAAGAAAATCGACAGGCGTTTCCCGGGTAGCAATGGTTTGACCGTTAATCTGATTGCTTCCGTATAAAATGACTGTGGCATAATCATCGGCTTCCCAGCCCAGATCACTAAGCTTTCCGCTGTAGGTAAAGGTTCCGTTCTGAGCGGTGACGGTATAGCCTGAAGGGCTGTCCCCTGTCTTTTTGGAGGAATAGCTGCCTCTGACCGTTCCATCGCTTTTATAAACGGTTAACAGTGCCTCGACAGGATTTCCGAAGCGTCGTTTTTCCGTACCGTTGGGATCCGGGTAATCAGTATTAAAGGAATAGCTGAGGCTTACGGAAAGATTGATATCGGAGCTTTCCTCTTCATGGCCTTCTCCAATAAGGGCATCCATCCGTTCAAAATACGCCCTCTTATCAGATTCAACAGCCAGGTTATAGGTTGTTCCGTTCACCGTGTAAACAGGCGGCGCCACACTATGGGCATAGGCCGTAGGATTGGACGAAACCACTACCTGAGGATTTTCAAAGGTTACCTGAACATAGTCCGCCCCTTCTCCAACCGTGTAGCTCACTCTTGTATTGGCTCCGGTAGAATCCGTGGAAATCAGCTTTCCGGGATTTTTGGCCGTCCATACAGGGGTAACGGAGGAAGAATAATTGACAGCCTCAGCTTTTATAACATCTCCCGCATACAAATTAAATGCGGCAGTTGCTTTATTTTCCCCAACACCTTTTAAATAGCCCTTTTCGGTATTGGCAACTCTTGCCTCAAGCGTTGAGGTTCTCTGCTCGAATACAGGACGCACGGTAATGACACCGGAACTTATTGAATCCGAAAAAGAAGGATCCGACAAGAATGCGGTATCTAAATTAAAGGATGTGCCGGTTCGTCTCACCCAGCCGCCGTTTTTATTCTTTATCTCATAGCCCACATAAGTAACATACTCAGAATTGCTTCCTGTCTCATTATTGGAATAAGACTCAATAAGTTCAACACTGTCACTGCGGTAGAGTTTCACCTGGGTTTTCTCCGTATTTGCCTGACCGTTTCCAACCAGGGAGGTTACCATCCCCGCATGCATGGAGCCCGGCTGCTGGCTCATAAGTGTGGTTTCTTTTACAAGCTTGCCGTTTTCCAGCCGATACCGGTTAAGCTCAAATTTAGGTACATTGGCCTCGTCATTCTCAATTTTCAAGGTATATTCTTTAAGCTGAAGCCTGAGCCAGCCAATATCCGCCGTACTTTGATTGCCGGCTTTTGACCAGGAACTGAAAGTAATAGCGGAAGAATTCCAATATTTCGAATCAACGTTTCTTCTGACTGCCTGCCAATTCTGAACCCCCTTAAAGCTGACCTTAAAATCGTTCACTCCGGGAGCGGCAAGGGTAAATTCCGTATTGAATTCCTGCTCGGAATAATACTCCGTGCGATAGGACTTTTTATTCCACAAGTCATCCCACCAGTTTTTATAATACGCCACCTGCTGGGACCAGGAGCGGCCCGGTCCCGCATTTGAAAAGCCGAATTCAAACCATTCAACACCATAGAGCTTCACATTGCCTGCCTTGGCATAGGCCGTGCCGTCTGTCGTCCTCAGCCTCAAGTTATTCCCGTCAGCGTAGGCAGTTCCGCCCTTTGAGCCATTTAAAAAATCGGAGGCAGTTACTCCCCACTGTCCCTTTTGAGGTGTAAATCCGTTAGGTGATATCTTTTCAAGATTTGTACCTGAAACAGACTGAAGTGACGCCGTGGTGCCGGATGCTGCCATAAGTCCGGCCTGGGGTGCATACAGATACGCATTGGGTGATGCCGAAGCAGACTCAGGAACAAGAATCCTCACTTCCGCTTTTTCAGGATTCACGCCTGCCTGAGTCCTGTCAAGAGCAATGGTAAATTCTCTCATGGAGCTTCTCAGGGGATTTTCAAGAATATCGACAATAAGGGTCTGCTCCGTCATTCCGGGTGTAAACAGAAGCTCCTTCAGCCCCGCAAGGTAATCCTCTCCGGCAAGGCCTGTGTACTCCTCAGTTCCTGCATATACTGAAGAATAAAGATTAATACCCGAGGTTCTTCTTACTGTAACCTGCGCCTGCCCGTTCTGAGCCAAAACCACATCCTGGACAAATTCATATCCCGGCTCTTCCTCCGGTTCGTCGTCAACAATGGTACCGTAGCTCATGTAGAACTCGCCGCGAACCGCTCCGCCAGTGGGATTTACCAGGGCAAAGAGCATTTGCTCGGCACTTTCGGATATCTCATCATTAAGAGGTACAAGGTAAAGGTATTTTATGTATTCGCCGTCCTCGAATTCCAGGGTTGTCTGAGCTCCCGGAACGCTGTAAAAAAAGCTGTCATAGGTAGCCTTTAATTCTTCAACGGCATTTAAGTCGATTGTTTTCCAATCCGGGCGATCGCTTTCAACGCCGAGAACACTTTCTCTGAGCGCCTTGAGTGATTTGGGCTTACTGCCCTCTCCCACAGTAATCTCTCCTGACTCCAGCTCCGAATAGGCCTGCACCGGATCATCGGATTTTCTGTTTGAGCCGTCATAAGCATACCCTGTCTGATTATTTCCGTCAGGCTCCGGATCAGGTGTATTTGTTTGTATGGCATCCGGCGTCGTAACCTTCATGTCCACGCCGGAATCCTCAGTATTCAGATTTATGGCATCCGGCGAGGTAAGCTCATTCTCCGAAGGCGTTTCGTTTTCACCCAGGTTTATGGTAGGATTTTCACTGTCGATACCTAAAAGAGGCGTGGCTTCCGGATCTCCCTCAAGCTCTGCTTTCCGGGAATTTTCATATACACGGATAACATAATCCTTCCCGTATTCTGCGGTAACATCAATAATCTTAAGATCAACCGTCGCTTTACCCTGGGTACCGCCCTGTCTGGCAACCGCTATCTCAAGAAATTCTTTGTTCTCCGAAACTTCATATTGGGTTCCAACAAAGTTAAAAAGCCCGTTTGGGTATTTTTCCTCCCAAAGGGCATCACCGCGAATGGCTTCCCTAAAGGCCTCTTCACTTTCGGCCCCGGCAAGCTCCCACATTTCAAGGCCGTAGACAGGCAGGCTGGAGAAGGTAATAAAAAAGGCAAGCAGGATACTCAGAATACGCTTACCGCTCCATAACCGCTTATTAGTATTCATAACAGCACAGATCCTTTCTTTTAAATAGGACGCTGGGAGGACATTGCCCCCTTTTCCTTTTGGCCGGATTTGCTTTAGCAAATGGCCGCCAAACAAGCTGCTTTCCATGACTCAGACGGAAAGCAGCACTGTTGATAGTAATCTATTGAAATCATGTAAAGCAGTGTTAACCTATTGATGATTATTTTAATTGGAAGCGTTACGCTTTAGACTTGGTATCGTCACTGACATCCGTCGTCTCTACTTTTTTGACGTCCCTTAAAGAGACACCTCCGGTTACTTTATCGAGAGCCTCAAGATCCAACATGTCCTTTTGTGTTAATGTAGTTTTGACCTTCTCACCATTCTTTTGAAATTTTTCATTTAATGCCATGTTAGCGTCTCCTTCCTGTTAAAGCAATTGAATTAATTAAAGAACTGGGATTATCGTATTTCGCTGAAATTATAACATGAATTTCCATGTGCCAACTTAAAGAAACCTTAAAGATTTCCAGATTCAGGGTTAACAAATACTATATTTTAACAAAAATGTATAAAAAATAGCCATAAAGGCTATTCGTCACTCTTGGAGCACTGTTCCTGACCTACCTGCTAAAGTAATTTCAGAAACACGAATAAACACTTTATGGCTATTTGACAGCATCACCCTATTTCTTTTCGGCCTTAAGGCTATGCTGAAAAAGGCCTGAATTAAGGAAAGGCCTGGGTCGCGCTAAGCTTCTACAGATTCCAAAACGGTAATGCCGTTTTGCTGCATTGTAATCTCTCTTACACGGGAACCATCCAGATACTGGATATATCCCTTTCCAAATTGCAGAGAAACCGGCTCCGTTCCAAAGTTAAAAAGGAAATAATACGCCTTTCCGCTTTCCGGACAACAGCGCTTTACAACCTCAACGGCGCTTCCCGCGGGGGGAAGAATGGTATTGGGTTCAATAGCGCCATTGGCGCAAATAGCTTCAAGCAATCTTTTCAACAGATCGTTTTCCGGGCAGGTACCGATATACCACGCATGTCCGCTTCCGTACCTGTTATAGGAGACCACACCCTGTCCCCTTTTGAAGCTGGCAGCATAGATTGCCTTCATTTCGGCGGAGCCTTCAAGCAGCTCGCTCCAGCCTCCGTCCTTACCTGTTTCACCTGACGAAAGGCGGATTTCAGCCTGGTTCAGAGGAAATACCGGCTCCACCTCCTGAACGCCCATGCCGAACAAATCCGTAAGCCCGGCAGGAAGGGATTCGGTGTAGCCCACATTGTCTTCATTTTTAGCGCTTGTAAGGAATGTGGCGATTAATGTACCGCCCTTTTTCACATATCCTTTTAGCTTTTCCCGCATCCTTTCAGGAAGCACAATAGCGGCGGGAAGCACGATGGCCTTGTAGCCGGAGAAATCCGCGTCAAAAGAAATAACGTCCGTGCCCACACCCAGCTGAGCCAGGGTGTTATAGTAGAGAGACGCGTGGCGGATATAATGAAACAGCGGATCATTCACAGGCTTTATACGAAGCGCCCAGTGGCAGTCATAGTCAAAACAGATGGCAGCCTGGCTGCTGATAACGGTTTTCTCCAGGGGCTCAAGCTGCTTAAGAAGCTTTGCCGTCTCCTGCATCTCCCTGTAACGGCGCCGCGGAACGCCATCTGCGTCCACGATAGCATAATTCAGCTGCTCGGCTCCAAAGGGAAAGGTTCGGAACTGAAAATGGAGCATCATTTCGGCGCCATGGGCCATAGACTGCACTACGGCCTGCTTCAGCGCGCCGGGATTGGGCTGCAAACGCCCGTCACCTCCCAGCTTGTGGCCTCCGCCCGAAACAAATTCCAAAACCCAGAAGGGCACCTTATGCTTTATCCCCCGTGCAAAGGCATAGGGAAAGGAATCCACCTTTGAATCCCGTAAATTGGGATAAAAGTCAAATGCAAAGCAGTCCAGCTTTTGAAAGCTCCTGTAATAATCAATGCTGTTGGTCGCAAGGCCTGTGGAATTGGTGGTCACAGGGTATGCCGTATATTGCTTGAGGATATCTGTCTGTATATCCTGAAATTCAATCTGACTCTCGCTGGAAAAACGTTCGAATTCCAGGCGAAGGGTAGGGTTTTCATGGTAGGCGTTGATGCTCTGCTGGGAGTGAACCTCGATGGTGTTAACAGGGGGATGGATCTGGAAGAAGCCGCTATATTCCTGGGACCAGAAAATTCCCCCTGAGCGGCGATTCCATTCCTCAATGCTGCCATATTTGGATTTAAGCCAATTCTGGAATTTTATTGTGCAGGAAGGGCAGCAGCAGCGGCCTGTGGTTTCCTGAGCAGGCTCATTGTCAATTTGAAAGCCTGCCACATAGGGATTAGTGCCATAGTGTCTGGCGATGGCTTTGGTTACCGCGGCACAGTGGCGGCGGTAATCCTCGTTGCTGTAGCAATAATGCCTGCGCCCGCCGAAAGGGCGCTTCACCCGGCGGTTGTCTGTATAGGCCATATCCGGGTAGCGATAAAAAATCCAGTCCGGGGGGCAGGCCGTTGGCGTGCACACAATGGTTTTAATTCCCGCTTCGCCAAGCTCGGCCACAACGCCGTCCAGCCATCCAAACTCATAGCGGCCCTCTTCCGGCTCAAAACGGTTCCATGCAAATTCGCCCATGCGCACCGTATTAATTCCGGATTCCTTCAGAAGCTTTAAATCGGCGGCCAGCTCCTCCGGGCTTTTGTGCTCTGGATAATAGGAAACACCGTAATACATTTAATCAAACCTTCCTTTCCGTCTTTAGGGAATGGGCATGTTAAAATCCTATCAGCGCGCCGCCGTCCACGGGCAGCACAGCGCCGTTGACAAAGGCCGCCGCATCGCTTGACAGGTACACGGCTGCCCAGCCCACGTCGGCCGGATCACCGAAGCAGGCCATAGGTGTTCGTCCAAGGATTTTTTCCCTGCGCTTGGGATCGTTGTCGGTAGCCTTTCGGAACATGGGTGTGTCTATCCATCCTGGAGCAATGGCATTAACCCGGATGCCACAGTCTGAAACCTCGGCACACAGCGCTCGCATTAAGCCCAGCACCCCGGATTTGGCGGCGGAATACCCGGTCACCTGAGTCATGCCGATATAGCTTGTCATGCTCCCGATAAACAGAATGCTCCCCTTCTCCTGGCCGCGCATTACGGCCAGGGCGGCCCTGGAAAGGGCATAGGCCCCTTTCAAATGGACGTTGAGCACATCCATAAAATCCTCCACACTCATTTCCTCCACAGGCTTTTTCCTGTGTATGCCCGCATTATTGCAAAGGATATCCAGGGCGCCGTGGGTTTTCACAATTTCCTCCACCAGTGGGCCGCAGCCATCGGTATCGGTTACATCAAACTGTCTGTAGAACGCATTCTTTCCCATGGACGCCATAATGTCGGCGTATTTCTCCTGTGGGGACGAACTTGCTACAACAACCTTTGCCCCGGCTGCAAGCATGCACCTGGCTGTGGCCAGGCCCAAACCTGTCGCTCCGCCGGTAATAAGGGCAACACGCCCTTTCAAAGAAAAAGCATTGGGAAAATCAAAACCATTCATTCTTTCTGCTCCCTGCATGTAAAATTCTGGTATTTATAGGGAATATACCACTCACGGTGTCCCGTAAGCTCCGCCTTCACCTGTTGTCCTGAAGCGGTGGCGCAAACCAGCTCAAAAAGCTTATCCGTCATTTCTTCCGGCAAAAGCTCATTGCGTAAAATGGGACTCGCGTCAAAATCCATATCCCCTGCCATTCGGCAGAAGGTATTGCTGTTTCCCGTCACTTTTATAATCGGTGTCACCGCATTGCCAATAACATTGCCCCGCCCTGTCACCAGAAGGGAAATATGGCAGCCGGAGGCTGCCAGGGCAGTTAATCCCTCGTTGTCGTTGGGATTGGTAATGCCGTATTGCACGCTGCTGGGGTCCGGCGTGGTATCCAGCAGCCACAGGCCGGAACGGGGAGGCCTCTGCGTTACCTTAAGCACACCCTGAATCGGGCGGGTTCCGCTTTTAACAACAGCCCCCATACTCTTTTCCTCAATGCTGGACAGACCACCTGCAAAATTTCCGGGAGAAACACTGAACTGTCCCACCGAGCGGCAATAGTCCAGCGCCTTGTCGTAGGTATGGCTAAGGGCAGCCGACGCGCCCGCGTCCGCCGCCCTTGAGCAAAGCTGCTCCCGAAGGCCGATGGCCTCCACAATTTCTTCAAACACCACCCGGGCCCCCATATCTCCCATACGGTCGAACAGGGCTCCGGTGACAAGATTGCCCGCCAGGCCGCTGGTGGCGTCGCTGCCACCGCACTCCGCACCGATAACCAGCTCCTCCGGGCCCATTTCGCATAGAGGGGTTTTGGTAAGCACCTTCAATAGCTTGCCCGCATATTGCCTTCCCTGCAGAACGGAGGGAAGCGTCCCGCCCTCCTCCTGTATTGAGAGCCACCGGGCGGGGCGGCCGGATTCCTCTGCCACGGCGGCAAAGCGGGAGGGCTGCAGGTATTCGCAGCCCAAGCCCACCGCCAGTACCGCACCCACATTGGGGTGGGTGCACAGCGCCTCCAGCACCCGCTGGGCATAGGCATTGTCAGTGCAGCCGTCAAAGCCCACCAACTCCGCCCATCCATCAAAGGCGGACACAATGCGTTCCGCCGCATGCCTGGCGCATAAAACCGTATAGATTACAAGCAAACGATTGCGTATGCCCTTGCTGCCGTCGGCCCGCAGATAAGCCTTCCATTTTTTCATAGGGCCTCCCCCGCCTTTCGTGTGCCTGAGACGGGATCCAGTTTAGAGGAACGCGCGTCATATAAGCTCTCCATACAGTGGATATGCACCCAGCTCCCCACGGGAATATCCCGGGTAGCCCGCCCCACAGTCACGCCATATTTTACAATATTGGCTCCGGAGGGAATATTCTCCAGGGCTATCTTGTGATACAAAGGAATATCCTCCCCGGCTGTAACGGCTTCCCTTCGAAAGCCGTAAACCTGCACACTCCCGCCTGTGGCGGAGGCTTCCAGAGCCGTGGCGACATTATCTGCTTCATGAGCGGCAAAGGCTGTTAATTCCTTAGTCACAAAGGCCTCCTCTCACAGTACGCCGAAAAGGCGGAAGGCTTCGGAAACAGGCATACCGCCCTCCACCGCCTTGCGCATGCTTTTCTCCTGGCCCGCCTTGTGAAGGGAATCCTTCACCACCTGGGCTGAAACCTCCTTGGGTATAACAACCACACCGTCCTGATCTCCGAAAATGTAGTCGCCGTCCCTTATGGTAACCTGCCCGATTTCTATGGTGCACCGGTAATCCACCACCTTGGTCCGCACACTGGAATCCTGGGCATACGCGCCCCGGCTGAACACCGGCCAATTTTGCTCAAGGACCTGAGGCGTATCCCGGTGGTAGCCGTCCACCACGGCGCCCGCGCCGCCCCGGGCCTTGGCTGTGGCGGTTAAAAGCTCGCCCCAGTAGGCACATCGCATGGAGCCTCCGGCAGCAATATAAATTTCATTGGGATTGATTTGATCCAGGCACTGGCACAGAAGGCCAAAGGGCTGCTCCTGGGGACCGAATACATCAATCATTAAAACCGTCATGGCCTTTC
>JAFADM010000002.1 GCA_023424865.1 Bacillota bacterium
TCACCAGAAATATCGTTTCCCATATATTTATAGATGTGATGCTCGTTATAAACCAGGCAAATGGCATTACGGTATACGGCATGGCAAGAGCCGCCGCATTTCTCGGCAATGGAGGAATAGTAATCAAGCATTTCATCATCGGTAAGACACTTGCCGTTAATCGTTCTCACATGAACACCCGGCTGCAGCGAAGCATCCAGTTCCTCAATAAAGAGCCCTGAATCGCATGAGAAAACAGGAACCCGTAATATATCATAGTAGGCAGTGGCTTTAATGGCAGCATTTTCTAACGGGTCATTGCCGCTTTCAATAACATTGGGGATTGTGTCAAGCACAGATTTTATCCCAACAATTTCTAATGGAATTGATGCGAGCATTTCTTTCATAGATTGCAATTTTGCTTGGTTTCCGGTTCCGTAGATAAAACGCATCGGCAGTTTAATCCCTTTCTTTTGGTACGCATATTATCCCATATTGATTACCGGATAACAAGTTGAAGTCAAAAGAGATGATTACCGGGGCATTATCCCATTTATCACATAGCGGTACATTTAAGAGTTTAAAAATACTTGGGCTACGGCGAACTGAAATCGGTGAACCGGATAAACCACTTATCCAAAAACCGCTTAGATAAAGGATTACAAGTTTCAGAAAAGACCGGTAGCGTAAGAGGAGGTAAGTGAAATAAACACTTACCTCCTGCTTGATTTTTAATTTCTAAAGCCGCTTGGCTTCCCCGTAATACCAATTTTTCTTTCCGCTTACATAGCTTGCGTAAGAGCGGGAATGAGTCAGGCGGGGCCAGTCTCTTTCGACGCCTAGCCTGTCGAGAAGGTATTGAAAATCTTCCAGCAAGGTTTTAGTATTGCGAACGGCTCGGGGAGATTCACCCGTCTTAAGGCAGTATGCTGCCAAGGAACCGGCAGCTTCCCCAATATTCCATTCGGTGGAATGAACCCGGAAGGACCCGTTTGTAACATGGGTGGTGCCGATGTTTTTGCAGGCAGGTATCAGGTTTTGAAAGCGTATGGGGATAAGTGCTCCCAGGGGAAGCTGCTGCACCCAATGCTGGCCATGGACAGCTGATGTGATGTTTGGTCCGCCGTCTTTTGCCTTTTCATGAATGTCAATTCGATAGCCGGATACGCCTACGCTGTCAACGTACTCAACCGGTCCGTCAGGGTGCATGTCAATACGGAAATCTTGTTCGCGTATGGTAAACTCAGCTTTTATCCTGCGGCTTTCACGGATATATGGATGAGCTGCCAGACCATCTGTTGTTTCAAATACGTCGGATCTTGGCAAAAGCCCTTTGAACCCCAGTTCGGATTGGAGATAATATACCAGAGAGAGGGAAAGTTCTTTGGCCTCCGCAAGCGCAGTTTGTTTTTCAGCCTGGGAAACACCGGTCAGTACGCCGTCCCGGTATTCATTTCCGTTCATCAGAACAGTAATATCGCTGTTAAAAAAGGCGGGATCAAAATTCTCACGGTAGAAATGCCTGCGGAAATTCCATATACAAGGCCGGTACACTTCTGCGTCATTATCCGCAAAAAGCCCGCACATGGCACCTCTGGGTTCAGTATTTGCCGTGATATGAGAAAATTTTGGACGGAATCTCTCATAAGACACAGGCTTGGAAATAGTGAAATCGTTTTCCGGGTGATATGACAATGCTATAAGATGTGTAAACGGCTGTTGCCTGAGAGGCTCTGCATCTCCATCCAAAGCAAGAGGTTCACCTGTTTGGCTGATGCTTTCAGCACCCGTGACATGTTCCACCCCGCACATGGGTAGGAGATCGCCCAGTTCTGTGGCGTCCAGGATATATTTAGCCGTTATTGCCACATAGTTTCCATCTATTAATCGGAATTCCACAGCATGGATAACATCACCGGTTATCATTGCTTTGACAGGAGTCAGTCCTTTGATTATGGATAAAAGTCCTGACGACCGGTACGGAGCAAGCATTTCCTCCAATACCGCCTCTCCCACTCGCGGTTCAAAGCCAAGAGCACTGACCCAGCATGCTCCCGGATTCAAGGTTGAATCCTGCCGGGACTTTTCGTTCATAGGATAATTTCTGCGGTAATAATCCCTGACCTTGCTTCGGAATGTCATGTAGCTGCGGGTGTGGCCGAAGCTTTCTATCCATGGATGCTCGTCCAGCGGTACGCCCTGTCCTGTTGCCTGACCGCCAATCCAAGCGGTCTCTTCTGTCATGATAACCCGTTTTCCCATCCTGGCAGCGGACAGTGCCGCGGATACTCCGCCAAAACTTGCGCCTACAACCAATATGTCCGTTTGATATTCAAGCATAGTGTGCTACCTCCTGCCGCAATTATAAGTCCGGGAGAGAGGGGACACAATTGGCTATTCCGAAAGTGGCGGTTTACAGAATATCCATTTGGCATAGGCGAGAATTCAACCGGTCTTGGGTGGTGTTTCTATATTGCCGATTGCAGACATTGCGTTTACATTTGTCGTAAGCGTTCTATTGTTATACGTGTTCTATTGTTATAAGCGTTCTATTGTTATAAGCGTTCTATTGTTATAAGTGTTCTATTGTTATAAGCTTTCTATTGTCGTAAGTTTTTCTATTCTTCATTTTTTTGATTTTTTTGCTGAGATATGCGATAAGCGCCCGGCGTCATACCGGTCTCTTTTTTAAATGCCCTTGTAAAGTTTGTTACATCGATTTTGCCGATTTTCTGAACGATGACAGCCAGGCTATCATTTGTTGTGATCAGAAGCTCCTTTGACTTTTCAATTTTCAGATAATTGACATAATCCGATAGCGTTTGTCCTGTATGTGTTTTGAAAATACTCCTCAAATATTGAACCGACATGGAAAACTTATCTGCCAGCGAACTTATTTGAAATTCATATTTAAAGCAATTTTCATTGATAAATTGCAGTATCTCTTCGAAGAATTGATCAGATTGATGCTTCTTGTGACTATTTAAAAAAACCGAGATCTTTTGAAAAACCTGTTCTATTAATTCGATCAAATCATCTATAGTGCGAAAGTGTTCTATTTCCAGAATATCAAATCCATAATCCAGCGTATTGGAATAAGTTGTATCCAGCAAGACGGAGAGACGTTTAAAGGATTGGATAATATCAAAACAAATATATCTGCATGTGTAAAGAGTACATTTATTCGTTTTAATATAGTCCATCATTTCATCAAAACTCTTTTGCGCCTTTTCAATTTTCAGCTCAGAAATATATTCTCCAAATGTTTTTAGCATCTCCGGAAGAGGCGTTTCGGCATCCGTTATATGTGATATCTTACTATACTCAATGATGCTTCCTATGCTGTAAAGCATTTTATACTCCAGGGCTTCGTGGCTTTGCAAGTAAAGCTTACTGATTAAGGAGGGATTTTCATTCATGTTGCTTACGCCTATTGTAGCCAAAACACCTAAATCTAAAAGCTGTTGAAGGATATCTTCAAATGCAGATATCAAATGACCGTAATCTTCCTTTTCTAAGCAAAGGATACAGACAATCTGTTGATTAAAAAGCATATTTTTGAATTGGCATTCTATAGATTCAGGGATATTAACCGCAATCGATTTAATAACAACCGGATACCCTATATTATTTAAAAGGCTGATGTCATCAAAAAAAATGGATGCAATGCAAAAGACATTTTTTGTAAAATACACACCGATATTTTTTCCGGCAGAATTTAAGCTATGCATGTTATTGAATGAGCTGTTAAGTACATATAATAAGAAATTTTCATACAGCGCGCTTTCAGAATGTTTCGTGAAATTGGAGTAATCCGCCTGAAGCTGTTTCAAGTCTCCTATTGCCCTTTCTATGGTACTAAGCTCATTATTACCGGTATTTGAATAGGTGTTCAATTGTGATACGATTTTCCGAACAGGGAAATAATTGAACCTTAGTCCCAGCATGATGATAACAGCGCCAATGGCTAACATGAGAGCAATAACAACTATAACCAAATCCTTTATTTGGATAAGACTTTTCATAGCATATTGCATATCTGTAATTTTGACATAATAATAACCTGTCGCATTGGAATGCAAGGTGATGACATAGAGTTGGTGTCCGTCTATAGTGATGGTATCTGAAAAATCTCCGTTATGCAGTTTCAGGAGAGGGGTAATATGATTTAAGATAATCCCCTTTGAATCCGGCGCAAAACTGCTGAGCAACCGCAGATCATTATCAAATACAAATATGTTTTCATTCACATCTTCTTTTACTGAAAAATTGAAGAGCTTTTTTAAATTTTCATTGTCTATAACAAAAACAACGGTTCTTGTGGGATTAGAAAAATTAGGGGAAAGCGGTGAAAAATAAAAAAAGTACGAATGGTTGTTTTGGCTGATAACACGTTGTACATTTACCGATTCTGAATTGTTTAATAAATAATAAAAGTCATCAGATGTTAAATCGCTGGAGGTAATGTAATTCGGTAAAAGCTGCGGAAAAAAGAACGTACCGGACGAGGTAAAAAGCTTATCGGTTCCTCTTTCATATAAAATTATATCGCTCAGAGGATCCTGCAGTCGTGTCAAAAAAGACAGCATAGAAATAATGCTGTCGGAATTGTTTTTAATTTGAAATAATGTAAGAGAAGGGGAATTGTCAATTTTTGAAGTTAACGTCTTTAATTCGGAGATTTTTGTATCGTATACATTCATAACTGTATTTAACTTGTTGATATTGGAGGTATAAATCTCTTTTTCAAATGAATTATAAACAGCAGTATAGCAGAATAAAAAAAACACTAAAATGGGTATAAACACTGCAAAGCTGTATAAGAGCATTGTTTTCCTGAATAAAGCACTTTTTACAAAAAGTAAAAATGATTTCATAACGTCCACCTCTGAAATGTAATCTAAATTGACCCTATTATGTGTTATTGCTGACCCTTTTCTCCTTAACCAGCTCAGCTTTCATGTTTTGAGTTGCTCGATATCATTTCAAAAAAGAAGATACAAAAGAAAGGAAAAACTCCAAGGAACCGCTTAATCCATATGTTTCATTCCTTGGAGCTCACTATAGGTTTATCATATCAAAGTTTTAACTTAATCTCAATGATGAGGATAAAGATTTTTATTGATATGAACCGCATTCTTCCAGGAATTCAGGCTTAATGCAATAGGCGGTTTAGCGCATAAATAAATTTGGAATGGTTTCGTTTCCGCATGTGCGAAAAATAAACCTTTCTTAAGTCATGTTTCCGTTCTGAAGATTGTAGACGATTCTCCAGCGAGGTTATAATTGGCACATAATAATTCATAATGCATCAAGAAAGGAAACAATTATTAATGACAAACATAAAAAAGATACCTTTTACCAGTAAAGTTAAAAAAGGTTTTTTGTCAAACTGGGAGTTTTATGTTATGTTACTTCCTTCCATAGCGGTGACTTTTGTGTTTGCGTATGTGCCAATGTATGGTTTGCAGATGGCATTTAAAACCACGCGTCTCGGCGTTAATTTTCTGAATGGCGAGTGGATAGGTTTTGATAATTTTATCCGGTTTTTTAACGCAGGCTGGTTTAGTATTATAATGAAAAACACTATTCTGTTAAGCATTGTAAGCTATCTGATAACTTTTCCATTTACGATATTTCTTGCGCTTATGATTTTTAACTGTGTAAACAAGCGACTGGCTAAATTTACGCAGACCTTTACCTATATTCCTCACCTGCTTTCAAGTGTTTTGGTAATTGGTATACTTAACCTGTTTTGCAACGGAGAAACAGGACTAATAAATGTCTTACTGAGGTTATTGGATAAGGATACGATAAGCTTTTTCGGAAGAAACGATTTGGTGCTGCCGCTTTATACAATCACAAATCTGTGGCAGCACGTGGGATTTTCGGCTATTGTGTATTTGGCTTCCCTTAATTCCATTGACGGTTCAATTGTCGAGGCGGCACGTATCGATGGTGCTAATAAATTCCAGGTTATGATGAGAATTCAAATTCCATGGATTTTGCCTACTATCGTTACCATGCTAATCCTGCACATGGGTCAGGTTTTAAATGTCAGTGTGGATAAAGTGCTCCTCATGCAGACCGATATGAATATTTCGGCTTCTGAAGTCATTGCCACTTATGTCTATAAGGCAGGAATCAGAAACGCGCAGTACGGTTTTGCTTCGGCTGTGGGCTTGTTTAACAATTGCATTAATATGGTTATGCTGTTATTTGTCAATTGGTTGTCCAAGCGTGTCAGCGAAACATCCATTTTTTAATTGGGAAGTGATGATTATGAAAGTTAAATTAAAAATTTTTAAGCATGGTTCGGGTTTGGATGATCGTATTTTCGATATTGGAGTGAGTGTCTTTTTGCTGATTTTAGGGATAATGGCGCTGTATCCGCTCTGGTTTGTTCTGATAGCATCCGTAAGCAATCCTTCGGATATCTTTCTGGGCCGTGTGTTTATCCTTCCAAGCGGGCTGAATATGGAAGCCTATCAAAAGCTTCTGAATACCTCCAAAATGTGGACAGGGTACAGGAACAGTATCCTTTATACCCTTGTGGGTACATTGATCAATCTTGCGGTAACATTGCCGGCCGCTTTTGCCCTATCCAGAAAAACCCTTCCGGGACGCGGCACCATCAGTATGTTCTTTATTTTTACCATGATGTTCAGCGGGGGCCTTATTCCCGGCTATATGCTGATTAGTTCCATGCATATGGTGGACACGATATGGGCACTGGTAATTCCTGGCGCATTGTCCGTATACAATATGCTCATCGCTAAAAGCTTTTTTGAGGGAGGCCTGCCGGAAAGCATTTATGAAGCGGCCACCATAGACGGAGCCACCAAATTCCAGTTTTTTTTCCAATTTGCGCTGCCTTTGTCCAAAGCTATGATAGCGGTCCTATTTCTCTACTATTCTTTAGGCCATTGGAACGATTATTTTAGACCCTTAATCTATATTAGAACGCCTGATAAACAACCGCTGACAATCATCATATCGCAGATGGCCGCCACCTTGGACACGACACTTTTGGAAGCCATGCCAAGTGAAGAGGCTTACCATTTACTTATGGAGAGATCACTGATGAAATACGCTGTTGTATTTGTGGGTGCGGCTCCAATGATAATATTGTATCCTTTTCTGCAGAGATATCTGATACAGGGAGTTATGCTAGGATCCGTTAAAGGCTGAAAGTATGTTTGACCGTGTTGCTTAGAGGGGGCGCGGGAAAACGTCACAATATAAATCATTTTTTAAGGAGGATTTTTTATATGGCTAGTAAACTAATGCAAAGGTTTTTATCTTCGGTCATGGTTCTGGTTATTGCGCTGTCACTTGCATCCTGTTCCGGAACTTCAAAAGAACCCGCCGGCAGCTCACCGGCAGCACCAACCCCATCCGAAGCCTTGCCAACAGAGTCGGAGGGCATTACATTTCCTCTTCCGCAAGCCTATACCTTCACATTTGCGGGTATTAACGGCACTGCCGGCGAATATCCGGAGCAAACCTCGTTTGCTAAGAAACTGGCGGAAAAATACAATGTAAATATCGAGTATTTAAGCTTGGGTGCGGATCAGGCCGGCTCCATTGAAAAGCTGAATATACTATTAGGTTCGGGAGACGCTCCTGATGCGATTTTGGGCGGACTTGCCATGAATGAAACCTTTTTGGCTATGTACGCGAAAGAAGGGTATTTGACTCCGATGAACCAGTATCTGAAAGATCCGATGGTCATGCCGGTATTCAACAGCAGAATCCTCGAAAGCAATCCCGATATACTGAAAGGATTGGCATTGCCGGATGGCAATATATACTCTCTGCCCTATATAAACCAGGTTCCAGGCACCTATTTGGAAAGTCCCATATGGATAAATAAAAAATGGCTGGATAATCTTGGGCTTGAGGTACCGAAGACACTTGCAGAATTAGAAAATGTCATGGAGGCTTTCGCCACGAAGGACGCAAATGGAAACGGAGATGCGACGGATGAAATTCCGCTCCTGGCCCGTGCAGGAAGCGGGTCCGAACACCTGGAGGCCTGGCTCTCACTATGGGGTATAGCTACAAAAGACGGCACATTTGAGAATTATATATACGTGAAGGATGGAAAAGTTATTTTCGCTCCTACAACAGATGAATACAAGGCCTATGTAAAAACCATGCAAAAATGGTTTGAAAATAAATGGCTGTGGAATGAGTATTTCACAGGCTCTTCACAGACCTTCAGCGCCATACAAAACGATGCCGGCGCAGCAAAATACGGTATTATTACCACGAAGTATCCCATCACTAAGTTCCCTGACGAGTACATTGCCATTTTGCCACCGGTTGTAGAGGGCTACACGCCGAACTTCTATTTGAACCCGGCGTATATCGCTGGAAGCAAAGGCCAGTTTGAAGTGACAAGCAATTGCGAAAACCCGAAAATACTAATGGCTTTTATTGATCAGTTTTTCCTTATGGAAAATACGCTGGAAGCTTATAACGGAATCGCAAATGAAGACCCGAGGCTAACCTTGAACAACGGTATCTATAAAGTTAATACCCTGCCTGCTGAAGAAGCATCAAAATTAACGACGGATACTTTTAGAAACTACTTCTCAAACAACCTTGTAGGGGCAATACTGGAATCGGATTATGCAGATGGAAAACTTGAGATGAGTGCAGCAGATAAAGCAAGAGGGGCAACAAACAAGTTATATGATGAAGCAGGTATTATAAACACAGAAGTATGGCCTCGTCCTTATTTCGAACCTGAAGATGCAATAAAGCTGAATGAATTGAGAACGGATATTTTTAATTCAGTGAGCAAGTACAGGGCTTCCTGGATAACGGGACAATCAGATATAGACAAGGAATGGGATGTTTTTAAGGATTCCTTAAAGTCAATGAAAATAGATGATTTAGTCACCATTATGCAGAAAACCTATGATAACTATATGTCTCACTAAAAATGGAACAAAAAATGGAACAAACAGATGCCAAAAACATTTGGAGTTGAATCGATCTGTTTATGTCAGGGAAGCTCATTATTAAACGACGAATGAATTGAAAAAGGTAAAAAATATGAAACTTGCCACCTTTGAATTAAATGGAAATGAACATTTTGGATTCCTCCTTGCTATGCCGGATACGGGTGAAGAATGGCTGGTGGAACCGGACAAGGCTGCTTCGTCAATCACTGCTTATGCCCAGGCGAAAACATCGGGCTATCAATTCTCGTTACCTGATTTTGGAGGCTTGGGGAGCTGGCCTGTTACTTTGAAAGAATTCCTCTGCTTGGGGGAAAAAGGGCTGGAAGCGCTGGGGAAGCTGGTTACCTTCACTGGAAGACTTGTGGAACAAGGCGACGGATATCAGGTATTAATGGACGCAGGGCATAAGCTGTCTGAAACAAGGCTCCTGGCGCCAATACCCAATCCCAGGCTTTTATGGGGCATAGTAGGTAATTTTCCGGGGTTCACCCGGAACCACTTGAATATCCGGCATGTCAATCTTCTGCCGCAAGGCCATCAAAGGCATCCGGGGAGTGTGGTGAGTCCCGGTGAGCCGTTTGTTTACCGGCGCATCCCCGGTCAGACCGGTTGGGGCTATAATGTGGAATTAGGAGTTGTTATTGGGAAAAAATGCCGCAACATAACTCCTGATGAGGCGATGGACTTTGTGGCGGGCTATACCGTCGTCTGTGATACCTTTCACGGCTATTATAATTCCCGTTATCCGGAAATAGGCAAGCACAATGATAGAACCTCCATAATGACCTATGGATGGGTTCATAAAAACACGGATATGAGTTGCTCCGTGGGGCCGTACCTGGTAACCAAAGACGAGGTTGGGCATCCTTATGACCTTATGACATACACCCGTATGAACGGAATATTGCGTGACCGCGCCAATACTTGCTCCATGCTGGTGGGGGTGGAGAGGACGATAGCCTATTACAGTTCCTTTGGTACACTCTACCCCGGCGATATTATTCACATGGGTTCCAGCGGCAAGGATGGCGTAGGTATCAATATGAATTGGGACTTCGGTAAGGAACAGCCTTTTGTGGAATGTGAAATAGAGAAGCTGGGTGTTTTGCGTAATCCAATTAGGTACACACCCTATGACAGCTCCGAGGCCACGAGAGACCTGCATATGCCGGCTGCGGCGAAACGGCGTGCCTTAAGCGGGCAGATGGAGGTAACGGCTGAAGAATGGAATATTTCCGGCGCAGGATCCTTCATTATAGGCTATGGGAATTACAGGACATGTGACAGCGAGGAACAAATGCAGCCGTCCAATATTCCCAGGTATTTGTGGGCTGTATCCGCTGCTTTGGGTGAAAGCGGCAGCGAGGTGCGTTTGTCGGCAGAAAAAGAAGACCTGTACATTGGGGCTGAAATCGCCTTTGTGATTGGAAAAATGGGCAAATGGGCGGATGGCGTGGAGGCGGAGGATATGCTTCTGGGATACGTACCTATGATCAGCCTTCATGACGGCCATCTCGCTGAAAAAGTAGTGGAGCCCAGCCTGCCGAGAGAAAGAGCGATGGCAGAAATATATTCCCGCTGGGAGGACGGGGTGAATGTTGCTGCCAGCCATCCGGTAAACTGCGGCGATATCCGAAAAGCTGCACTGCCTATGCGCCTGTATGTCGACGAGGATTTGGCGTGGACCGGAAATACAGCGGATTATATCTGCGGGGTACGTGATTTTGTAGAAATAATAACCTTCGGTTCCACACTTATGCCCGGCGATGTGATAACTCTCGGGAGAGTCGGAGCTCTGGTGAAAATACCTGCCGGGAAACGGAATGGATCACCTCATGCCATAAGACTGGAGGTTGAAAGTATGCCGACTGTCACTTGCACTGTGTACTAGCTGCCAGAGGCTGGTTATCCGGTATGGGAGCTTTAACCGGGATAATCCCTGATAAGAGGTCATCCCGGTTAATTGCATAATGAATGAAGAAAGATGAAAGATGAAAGGAGAGTACTATGCATTTAAAGACCAAAATAATAGCCATAATGCTTACTTTTTGCATGGTGTTTAACATCATTCCGCCTGTTCTCGCTTCAGGGATGAGCTTTTCAGATGATTTTTCATCAGATTCTCTTGAAGGATGGACAGATACAACAATGGTGAATGGTACTCGTTGGGTTGCCGATGGAAAATATAATTTTAATACCGCTTCAGATTATACCAATTGGGTTGCGGGCTCGGATGAATCGGAAAACTATGAGGTGTCCTGCAGGGTGTTGATTGCAACCGGAGATACTGACGCCCGCGTCGGGATACTGGGGTATTATCCGGCCCCAGGCTCAGGAGCCTCCGGGGTGTATTCAATGGGGTATGACCTGTATCTTACGGTCGTCGGCGGCGAAATCGTTGTGCGCTTAAGAGATGATTCCCTTAATTCAAGCGGAAACAGGACCTTCGTAACCTTGAACGGACAAAGTGATGCCCGGTATGAATTCGATACCGAATATACCCTGTCCATGGTTTTTTATGAAGGAAAGGCATGGTTTCTTGTAGACGGCAATGTCATCCATGTAGCCGAAAATCTTATTTACAGGCCTGCTGGCGGAAGAGCCGGCCTTCGTGCGTATAATACCACCGGTTATATAGATGATTATGGGGTCACTGAAACAAGCGGCCTGCCGGAAGCGTCAATTACCGGCATAACCCTGCTGGGAGTTCCGGAAGGAGGATTAGCCTGCGGCTATGGAGATAATCCGAATCTTGGCGGAATTCAGGTTTTGGTGAATTATGACTACCAGCCTGATGACTATGTCCCTCTGGCAATGGGCATGATTGAGGGGTTTGACAACACCGTTCCGGGAACACAGGATGTCATGGTTAATTATTTGGGGGAAACGGCATCCATTAAGATAACGGTTATTGACAGAAGGGCTGAGCTTGAACAGTTGGCCGAAGATATCGCCGGAATCGATATAGAAACCCTTACCGCAGCCGATAATCAGGCTGTTTATGCTCTAAAGCGGCGGTATGGTGATTTTACACCCAATGAACTCAAATCCCTTCCGGGTTTTTCAGTGATGCGGAGACATCTGCTGGACTCCCTGGAAAAAATAGAGATTTTACTGTATCCTCAGCTTGCCGGATTTGACCCGGTACATGAGGATGATTTCACATTGAACGACGACAAATATGTTTACCGCTATGACATGGAGGCATACAGCAACCCTTGGACCTATCGCGAGGGAGCGTTCTATTCCGAAGAATCCGATGACGGCCTGAAGGAAAACAACACTGCCGCAGTGGATGTCCCTATGAGCGAAATAGCCGGTATATCCGGAGATATAAAGCTTACTAATGAAAATGTCTATGCCGGTTTTTATATCGGGCTGTCATCGACCAATTCCTATCTGGTGCGTTTTACAAACAAAAACCAGTCCAACCACCAGGCCTACTCTGTCATTATTAATAAAGACACCTGCAAAAATAATTTCAAGCAGTCTCTTCTTTGCGCCCAAAGCGAGCCTGTCACAGAAATTGACGGCCTTGAGCTTACTGCGGAAGACCTTATGGATCAATGGCACAATCTGAGAGTCATTGCAGACCGGTCAACCTCCAATCTGTATGTTTATTTTGATGATGTGCTGATACTGACCTACACAGATACTGATGTTTTGGGTAT
Organism: Bacillota bacterium; assembly: GCA_023424865.1. The sequence goes on from JAFADM010000002.1 coordinate 12,626, forward strand.
TCCGAATTATGGCTACGTGGCCTTACGCGTAACCGGAGATGCCTGGTTTGACAATGTGATTGTCCGAGGTACACTTGCTGAGCCGCAGGAAGCAGGAGAACCGAATTATTATGACGATGACTTCGAAGACGAGGCAGCCGGTGAGAATCCCAGCCACTGGCTGGAAGAGAGCGGCGAAGATAACTGGAAGGTGACCGAACTGGATGGAAACAGGGTATATTCTACAACTTCGGAAGCTGCCACAGCTACATGGCTTTATGGATTTGACAACACACCTGTGTTTAGTGCCAGCTTGAAGCCTGCTTCTCTTGCTTCGGGTTCCCGGTTCGGCTTGCTGAGCCGTTATATCCCGGATGGTGCATATATTAAGTCTGGCTATGATACCTCTCTTTCAAAATGGTATATAGAAAGCTGCAAGGGCGTTGATTACCCGGTGCAGACTTTTTACAGCGATATGGCTGAGCTTATTCAGGACCAATGGTATGAGCTGAAGGTACAGGACCAGGGGCATAGCTCAAAGCTGTATGTCAATGATGTGCCGGTAGTTGACGCAACGGACTGCATAGACAATGACGGTTATGGGCGCTGCGGATTATTCAGCGACGGCACGGGCCTGATTGCAGACGATATATCCTGGGAAATCAGCGAAGGGACTGTTACCGACGGTGTTTTGGAGATGACAGTCGATGAGGAAACCTATATTACCCGAGGTGAAATTGAGCAGGTGGGAGATACCTTGATATTATCGGGATGGGCGGACCAACAGTACGTATCGGAGAATGAAGGAGAGTCCTGGAGCCGAAGTGATCTGTATCATGCTCTGGATTTATCCGGAAGCTACGGTGCGGTTACAAAGCTGCATGACGGCAGCTATGTAAAAGTAGGAAATGATTTTGTCGCTTTCTCCTCTGAGGATATGATTTCATGGACTCAGCTGGGGCAGGTTGTAGCCAATGAACAAATGTACACCGCTATCGGAAAGCTACGCCCTATTATTCATGTAAATGGTATTATAGAGGTCGGTTTGCCGGAAGGCGGGTATAGGATCCTGCTGCCGGTGGGCTTTAGAAACTTTGTAGACGACAATACAAGCATCATGGGGTCCGGGGACACCGTCGTCTATTACAGTGATGACGGAGGTGTGACCTGGCATGCGGCCACGCCCCGGACAAGTGAATTGACGGATAAGTATGACCTCAGTACAGATATGGCTATCACAATGGAAGGCAAAATCGTAACCTGCAATGACGGAAGCTTAAGGCTGTATTTTTCAAAAAATAATTATGAAGGCTGTATCTCCTATACCGAATCAACCGATTATGGCGAAACCTGGTCGGGCTTGTATAATACGGAAATGCAGACTCCTGCTTCTTCTTTCAATGTACAGGAGGACAGCAATCACCCCGGAACCTGGTATATGGTATGGGTAAATGACGCTCCCCGGACCCGGATGTCCATTTCTCCGCGAACGCGGTTATCCCTTGCCAGAAGCATAGACGGAAAGAATTGGGAGTTCGTGATGGATGTTGACAGAATGATATCCACAGGCGGAATTATGAATGTCAGTCATGGACACCAGATCTATCAGATTCTTGATCCCAGTCTCTTTATTTCAGATGACTATATCTATGTTACCTATGGCCGCTCGACCAAATCCAGTGCGGAAGCCCACAACGCCCAGCGGTTGCGATTGGTGCGTATAAACAAACCTGTAAACTGATCCCAACCCATACCGGAAGGAATTTTGAACTGAACATGCAGGCTATTTAAGGAAAAGGATGAGAATATGAAATATGATGTCATTGTAGCAGGAGGTGGTGTTACCGGATGCTGCGCGGCCCTGGCGGCTGCGCGCAGCGGTATACGCGTGCTTCTGATTGAAAAAAATGCCTTTTTGGGAGGCAATATGACAGGGGGGCTTCCCTGGCTGGGATTTCACGAGAAGAGCTCGGGAAACCCGGTTGTTGGAGGTATTCCTCTGGAGTTCATCAAAGTCCTGCAAAAGCAGGGGGCGGCCACCGAGTTTGTTTTTGATCCCATAACCGGCAGTGCGGTGGGGGTAAATCCGGCAATGCTTAAATTAGTGTTATTCGACATTCTTAAACAAGCCGGTGTGGATTTCTTAATGCACAGTCTGGTTACACATGCTGAAGAAAATAAGATAACAGTTCACAATAAAGAGGGAAGCCGTACATACGACGGGAAAATTATTATCGATTGTACCGACAGCGCGGACGTGTGCGTGCTTGCAGGCGGGGAATACACCTATGGCCGGAAAAATGACGGAAAGACGCAGGTAGCCAGCTGTATAGCCAGATTTACAGATATCGACTATCCGGAAATGCTGGCGTATTTTAAAGAAAATCCAACACAGATCCGTCCTTTTACACTTGAAAAACACGTATGCGAAAAGCTGCTTAAACAGATGGAGACGGCGCCGCTCGCCATCCTGGGCGCCTTTTCCAATATTATAAAAGGTGCCAGAAGAGACGGCTTGGAATATAAACGCGACCAGTTGATCGGCGTGGTGTATCCTCCCCTGAAAGAGTTGATGCTGGTGGCCAGCAGGGTTGAAGGGGTTAATGTCAACGATGCGCAAAACCATACCTGGAGCGAAATTGAAGGAGTATTGCAGACAAAGGTAATACTGGAACTGCTCCATAACTATATCCCCGGGTGCCGCAATGTGCGGCTGCTTGCTTTCGGACCTCAGATCGGAGTCAGAGAGACGCGCCATATCCACTGCGACCTTATGCTAAGTGCCGATGACCTGCTGAAGCCGGCCTTATTTCATGACAGTATAGCCAAAGGCAATTATCATCTTGACATTCATTCTCCCGACCATGGGGGGCTTGAGACCAGGCAGCCGCCCGTGTATCAGATTCCTTACCGGAGCCTTCTTCCAAAAGGGCTGGAATGCATGCTGGTTGCAGGCCGTTGCATAGGTGCGGATCACGAAGCTATGTCCTCAACCAGAGTAGCCCCGATAGTAGGAGCACTAGGAGAGGCGGCGGGCACCGCGGCGTCCATTGCGGTAAAGAAGAATG
>JAFADM010000339.1 GCA_023424865.1 Bacillota bacterium
AAGCGTTTTTCTTATCAGGGCTGAGCTCCTTGAAGCTTTATTGCTCTTTTGAGCCTCCTCCATAGGTTCAGGCCTTCTGGTCGATATACTCCGCGTTCCATATAACGGCGGTTTTTAAGGGTGCGCCCTTGCTGTATATTTTCTCATGGTAGGCTTTAACGGGATCGGCTGCAAATTCCTCCCGGCCGATAAGCTCCACTATCCGGTCATAGCAGCTGTTTTCGAGTATTTTAATCGCCTTTTCCATATGGTCCTGCCTGAAATTAATGGAGGCGAAAATAAGATGGTTTTTGAAGCCGAAGGGCATGGTGTCGAACTGAATTTTAGGCCCAAGGGAAAAGCTGTTGTAAATGCCGTTGCAGCCCAGTACCTCGTATTCAAAGGCAATCTGATGCTCTATGCTGCTTCCGCTGACGCCGATGAACACACCGGCCTTACCTCCAAGCCTGGCTTCAATGGCGGAAGCAAGCTGTCGGTTATCCTCAAAATCGCTTTTCACATAGTCCGCACCGGTTTGGCTGAGAGCGAATTTCACCTTGGGTGAATCCTCATCGCTGCGGGCAACATAGACAATATGGGCATCAGGATAATTCTGACGAATGAGATCGCCGATAAACATCCCCGTTGTGCCAAGGCCAAAAATACAAACCCGCTTGAAAAGATTCTTTTTGGCAAGCCCTCTGGCCTCTTCCTCACTGCATTTATGCCTGGCCATCTCCACTCTGAAATTCTGGGCAGCACCCAGATCCTCCATGCGCTCCAACTGAAACACCATACAGGCATAAGGGTCTGAGAACACCAGCTTTTTGGCCAGTGAAAGGGCCAGCCTCCCATCCTTGACATAGCCGTCGGGTATGGGCAAAAGCATGTCGGGGTTGTAATAGTTCATATCGCTGAAAAGGCCGTCAGCCTTGTCACAGCCGTATTCAAAATAGGTCTCGTCCTCGGTGTAACGGGTAGGATCGTAGCTGTCTCCGCCGCGGATGAGCACAATGGCAAAGCGATCCTGGGAAGGAATATAGACAACGCCCTCGTGCCCGTTGATGAGCCTGCTCTGCCCTTGGGGAAACTTATGGCTCAGGTTAAGCTCCGATCCCATGTGCATAAGCTCATTGTCGGTGCCGCAGAAGCCTGCAAAAACAGTTTTGGCCAGAATGCCTTCTTTAGTCTGTTCTCCCCTAAGGCGCTGCCTTGGAGGATTAATTATCTCCACATCCCCATAAACAAGAGGCCTCACCCTGTCATTTTGAAAATAGGTTCCCTTTACTGTCATATTGAACACCTCATATCCTTTTTAATCGGTTGATGGTTTTATTATTGTGTATAAAAAAGATGAAAAAGATTGGGTTTTCATTAGCATTTTTATGTTTTGGAAACGTTTCAATTTTAAAATACAAAAAATTAGAGATAAAGTCAATAGCCCTTATCCCTATTGGAAAGATATTTTATTTATGCCTGTGGTATGTCAAGAACAGTGTGGCTTAGAGTCGTACGTGTGCCGTTGATGCGCTGAAGTAAAAGCTTTGCCGCATTTTCGCCGATGGCTTCAATGGGCTGGGAAATAGACAGTATGGGCGTACGGATGGCATTTTCAAGCTCCAGGCTGTCAAAGCCGATAACCTGAAGCTGCCGTCCGCTTTGGTTAATGGCGTTTAAGGCACCTAAGGTCAATTCGTAATTAGAGGTAAAAACCGCCTCCAGCTCCTCCTTTAAAAGCATTTGCATGCATTCAAAGCCGCTTTTTACCGTATAGCCCCCTTCAACGGAAGGGTATACCTTTATCCCCCTCTTTTCAAGGGCCTGAGCAAAGCCTTCATTTCTTTCCCGGGCGGTGGATATGGCTTGAGGGCCTTTAATGATGCCTATTTTTTCAACACCCCTGTTCAAAACCCTTGAAATGGTTTTATAAACTGCCTCACGATTATTCACCGTCACGGAATCGAAGATCTCTTTGTCCAGCGTTCGGTCGATTAACACAAGGGGGGTATCTCCTACCCGCTCCTTTATACCTGATGAATCATTGGAGGGGGCCATCAGCACAAAGCCGTCCACCATTTTATTCTTAAGAAGGGTCAGCTTGTCCAGCATTTTTCTTCCATCATCGTCGCAGTCCGAAACCAGCACGCTGTACTCCTGGTTTTCAAGAGCTCTTTCAATGCTTTCAATTACCCGCATGCTGAACATATTGGCAAGATGGGGCACTATGACGGCAATTGTCATGCTTCTTCCCGTTTTCATGCTCCGGGCAAGGGCATTTCGATTGTAGCCAAGCTTTTCTATGGCGTTTTCAATGGCCAGGCGATTGCGTTCCTTAAGGCGCACCCCGTTAAGATAACGGGATACTGTACCTACACCCAGCCCTGCTTCTTTTGCAACATCCTTTATGGTCGGCATCCCGCCCACTTCCTTCCGGGAACTCTTTAACTGCCATTGTATTTAAATACTATAGCATGAAAAAAGCACGTAGCCAACGGGTTGGCTTCCCTTTTTGGTTAAGGGCGGGGAAAACACCGGTTCTTCTGCTTATCAATTAAAGTTTCTCCTGTGGCGTTATGGAAGGATATGGGCTATACTATTTTCAATAATGTACAAAACAGGAGAATAACCTATGAGTGATATCAAAGTCAGTTTTCATAGTACGGAGCAGGTAGATGACAGTCTTTTAAAGTTTGCGGTTATCGTTGCAGCCTATAAGGGAAAGTGGATCTTCTGCCGTCATAAAGAGCGAAGCACCTATGAGATTCCGGGAGGCCGTCGGGAGCCCGGAGAAGTAATTTTAGATACGGCACGCCGCGAGCTCTATGAAGAAACAGGCGCCGAGTCCTTTACACTTTCTCCCATTTGTCCTTATTCGGTTACCAGGGAGAATACATCAAGCTACGGCATGCTCTTTTATGCCGAGGTATCCGTTCTGGGAAACCTTCCTGAAACAATGGAAATGGCTGAAATCCAGCTTTTTGACAAGCTGCCTGTAAACCTTACCTATCCTCTTATCCAGCCCTATCTGCTTGAGAAGGCGAGAGTTCACCAAAGACTTTATTTTAACGATTCCGCAACAATGTAAGCTCCCGTTTGTGTGAGAGAGCCGATTAAGCTGCGGGCAGCCTCAAAGGGCAAGGGCTCAGGAGGCTTGCCGTAGCCTTTCAGAAACGCAAGGCTTTCTTTAGTCAGCTTATCGGCTTTTTTCCCTCTTAAAAGCTGCTTTCTGGCAGCCAGGGCAAATCGATGCAGAAAGGTCAGTTTACCGTAGTCCACCTGTCCCGGGAAATGATAAAAGGACATGACCCTCTGCTGACTTTCTGTAAAGCAGCTGTTAATAACCTTTTTAAGCACATCCGTTCTTGTGGTGGGAGTGAAACCCACACTGAATACAATCAAACGCTTTTCCTTCACTCTGTTCCAATTTCTTTTTATATAGTCGATACCGGAAATGCCTCCTGCATAAAGCCCTCCTCCGTATATAATTGTCCTGTAGCCTAAAAGCTTTGCGGAAGGCAGGTCTTTACTAGCATGGAGATCGGCCTTTAATTCACCGGCTATGTACTCGGCATAGGCCTTCGCAGTTCCATAACGGGATGTGTATACCACAGCAATTTCATTCATTGTAGTGCCTTCTTTCTTTTATACCTTATTATAATAGGAAGAACAGGGAGGCAGATAAGCCAGAGGCTCAGGCAAATGAATTTCAGAAGGGTTGCCGGGCCGCACAGCACAGCCAACGGGTAGTCCATATTGGGAAATTGCCGGATAAGGAGAAGCAGCAAAGCATTTTCTACCGTATCAAAGCCTCCTCGCAAACAGGACAGCACAAGGGGAATGTACCCTGCACCCCTAACAGGATGGTCTCCCATAAGCCTTCTGAACAATTTGTTTTGTACTGAAATAAAGCTGAGGGTAAACAATAAATCAACCTGCAGGAGTCGGGAATAAAGGCTTCTCCCCTCTTCCCCCAGCGAGCTTAGGAATACCTGTATCTCCCCACTGCCGTATCCCGGACGCATATCCAGCATGCCTTCGTGGCTCCCGATTCTTTTCAGTCCAGGCTCCCCCCAGGGTGATACCGAAATATAAAGCAATGCTGCAAAGAAAACAAGGATTATAAGCTTATTTAGTACTCTCAATGGATTAGCTGATGTTCCGAGCGCTATGTAAGATCACTCCCTTCTTTAAAGCAGGGCCGTTCCCATGGTTCGCCCTTACCTTCGCTCCCCTGACAGGCCC
>JAFADM010000084.1 GCA_023424865.1 Bacillota bacterium
TCAGGTGGAATGTACGGCTGTTACGGATTATGACAATGAAAGCTCCGTTGCCGCGCTTGTCCTTAAAGCTCCCAGGCTTAAGTCTCCCGGGAGCGGCGGCGAAACAGACTCTTCCCCTTTGGAATCAAAGCCGGAGGAAGCAAACGAGGAGCAAGCCCTTACGGTGCGCCTTGCCCTTCCCGGCCTGTACAATATTTATAACGCGCTGGCCGGAGCCTCTTTCGGACAGGTTCTCGCACTGGATTCTTCCCGTATAATCCATGCGCTGGAGAACTTTGAATGCGGTTTTGGGCGTATGGAAGCGATAGAGGTGGAAAATCGCAAGCTTCGTGTGATACTTGTTAAAAATCCTACAGGGTTCAATCAGGTTTTAGGCTACCTTAAGACCCAGACGGAGCCCTGTGTCGTCGCACTGGCCATAAATGACAACCTGGCTGACGGTACCGACATATCCTGGCTATGGGATGTGGATTTCGAGATACTAGCCGCCATGGAGGAAAAGGTCCGTTTGTTTGCGGTATCCGGCATACGCGCAGAGGATATGGCTTTACGGCTTAAATACGCCGGGGTGTCGCCTCAGCGCATTGCGGTCTTCCGTCCCTTTGACTCCTTTATTGATCGTTCCCTTAAAGCTGCGGGAGAGCAGGAATCCGTTTACCTCCTGCCCACCTACACCGCCATGCTGGATATAAGGTCGACTCTTAAGGAACGCTATAACCTGAAGAATTTCTGGCAGTAAAGCGCCGGGAAAGGATGATTGAATTGCTGAAGCTTAAAATATGCCATCTTTACCCTGACTTAATGAACCTCTACGGTGACAGAGGCAACATTCTCACCTTAACCCGGCGTTGCCTGTGGCGTGGAATTGAGGTGGATACCACCTCTGTCTCCCTGGGCGAGCCCTTGGCTCCCGGCGACTACGACATTTTGTTTATGGGCGGCGGCCAGGATTATGAGCAATCCATACTTATGAAGGATTTGCTTTCCGGAAAAAAGGAGCTAATTAAAGAGGCTATCGAGGGCGGAAAAGTGTTTCTGGGCATATGCGGGGGCCTCCAGTTATTAGGAAAGTATTACAGAACCCATGAAGGCGAGGATATTGAAGGTATCGGAGCCTTAAGTCTGTGGACCCACGGGAGCCACCAGAGAATGATAGGCAACATGGTCTTTCGTTGTGATTTTTTGAAGAAGAACAGCTTTGACGGCCTGGTGGTAGGCTTTGAAAACCATTCGGGAAAAACCTACCTGGGTGAAGGCGTAAGCCCGCTGGGCACGGTGGTGCGAGGCTTTGGCAATAATGGGGAGGATGCCTTTGAGGGCGCTCATTATAAGAACGTCTTTTGCTCCTATTCCCACGGCAGCCTGCTTCCTAAAAATCCTGCTCTGGCAGATCACCTTATCACTTTGGCCTTAAAAAACAAGTATTCCGAATTTGAGGAGCTGGCCGCCCTGGATGACGGCTTTGAAGCAAACGCAAGGACTGCCATGCTGCAGAGGCTGTCCGTTGAGGCTTGATTTCCATTGAAGTGTGATTCTCGTTAAAGCTTAATTTCCGTGAAGCTTGCTTCCAATGAAGTGTGATTTTCATGAAGCTGAAGCGTGATGAGCCTTGTAGCTTAATTTCGGTTTAGTAGTGATTTTCGTTTAAGCGATTATAAAAGCTAAATACAAACAGAAAAGGCATCCGCGAAGGATGCCTCTTTTATTGTATTAACTTTTGGAATTTGTGAGAGACGATTTAGTAGACTTTGGTTGCCGTATAGCTGGCTGAATCCTTAACCATTTCAACAGCTTGTCCATTCTGAACCTTTATGGCGTCGAAGGTGGTATCAACGGTAACCCAGCCTTCCTTTTCACCTAAATAGACCTCATTCCAGGAGTGGTACACTTTGGCGTTACCGGCTTCATAACCCATAAGAAGCTTGGTAGGAACGCCCACGCCTCTCAGCATGGCCGCAAAGACGGAGGTGTAATCAAAGCATATACCTTTAAGCGAATCGTAAAGAGTATCCAGGTTTGGTGAATAGATGGTGGTTACTGCTTTTGCCTTTTCGTAGTCATACTTCATAAGCTTTGTGAGATAGGCATACAGGATTTTTACCTTTTCAGCGTCCGTTTTCGCATCTTTTACCAATTCTTTGGCTTTGACAACAAATTTCGTTTTTTCGCTCCAGTTTATGTAGGATATGGGTTGGAGATAAACTGCGTTTTCATTTTCAAGCTTAAGCTCTACCTTTTCCGTGTGAACCAGCTTGTATTTTGTTCCGCTTACCTGTTCAAGAACCAAAACGCTGTAGGCACCGTTCCCCAGCTGAAGGGGGTATTGGGCACCTGACAGGTATTCGTAATCATTGATTACTTTATCCTTCATGACTCTTACAACAACTTTAGCCTTGGTCGGACTTGTATAGCTGACGGAAACAACGCCCTTGCTTATATTAGCTATTGAAACGGTTGCAGCCGGTGAGGATGCAGCCAGGGCGGATACCGGCGAAAGCACCAGTGAAAGAACAAGTATAAAAACAATATATGATAATGCTTTTTTGAACACAAAAATCACACCTTTCGGTAACTGGCTGCCATCTCAGTTTTTTCTGAGGAAGGCCCTTTAGCTTTGCGTCCCTGGCTTTAACCAGGTTTGCCTTTATCGGTGGCGTAACACCGAAACACTATTTATTTACATTTCCAACATAGCATATATGGCTTTGCTTGTAAAGAGGCATAGGCACAAAGTCCCATCGAATTAACATGAAATTTGTCGGATTTGGTCGCAATCAGTTTTCCAATACGCCTCTTACAATAAGCCGATGGGTGGCAACACGTACAGGGGTGCAGGTAATAAGAGTGATAACCCCGGACTCGGAGCTATTAAGAACCCAGGTATCCTCCGGTTCCACAACAAAGGCTTCCGTAATTTTATAGGTATAGGTGCCATGGGCGTTTTTAACTGTAACCCGGTCTCCCGGTTCAAGCTCGTCAAGCCGGTTGAAAAACTGGCCGAAGCGATAGCTCCTGTGGCCTATAACGGCAAAATTGCCTGCCTGGCCCGGTGCTGCTGTTTGAGAAAAGTGGCCCACCGTATACTTAAGCTCCTTGGCTCCTGTGCCTTCGGCTACAGCCACCTTAACGTTTATTTTGGGAATGGTAAGGATGCCTATAATATTGGCCTCCGGGGAGCCGGCATTGCTATCATTACCATTGGGCGAGGCAGATTCTCCTTCCGGTGCTGCCGATGCTTCATTGTTCTCAGAATCTTCCCCATCCTCTTTAACAGTGTCTTTATTACCATCCGTTATACCGGGCAGATCCAACCTGTCAGGCAAAGGCATAAAGGAAGGGGGCGCTTTGCCGGCGCCCTCCCCCTCTCCTGTTCCATTTTGGCTTTGTTCTTCAATTTTTGCAGTGTATTCCCTTACCAGCTTCATTTGGTTGTACCGGGTCAGAAGCGTTTGGCCCAAAGCCAGGGTTAAAAGCAGCAGCCCGGCAGCTATGAAGAGTAAGGGCATGTTCTTTTTAAGCATAAGCATCATCTGTCTTTCTTTTTACGTTTTCTTACATAGAGCTGGAGTGAGCCTCCAACAAGGAGAGCTCCTCCGCCAAGGGCCATTACAAGGGAATCCACCATAAAGCCTGCCTGGGGTAAGGTACCGCCGGGACCTGTGGGCACCTGGGGTTCGGGTACCTCAATCCAGCCTCCCGGAACCTCCTCTTCAGGCACTTCCGTCAGAAGCAGGTTCCTTGCTGTGAACGTCAAGTTCTCCGAGGAAGCAATAACAACCAAAAGCGCTTCCTCAAAGGCCACATAGCCTTCCGGAGCACGGCTTTCCTTCAGCGTATAGCTGCCCGGCTCCACAGAGGCAAAAAGAGCAATACCGTTTGCATTTGACAGGGCTTCTCCTGCAATAGCTCCCTTATCATCGTAGAGAGTGAACAAAGCGCCAGCCAGGGGCCTGGAATCGGAATCCACCTTGAAAACCTGAATGGTTCCCGGATAGGTCTGAGGCTCGGGGGTTTGAGGCTCCGGCTCCTCCGGCTTATTAACCACGTTTAGCTCCACCTGCCCTCCTCCGACCACTGCCGTGAACACTTCTGTCGTAAGGATGTAGCCTCTGGGTGCCGCAATCTCCTTAAGGGTATAGCTTCCCGGAACCAGATAGCCGAAGCGAAGGCTTCCGTCCGCCCCGGAAACCCCGGTACGAACCCGGTTCCCCAGGGTATCATAAAGCTCAAAGGCGGCGCCTTCCAACGGTTTTCCCGTGGTGTCGCTCTTTTTCACAAGCAGCGTGCCGTAAACCTGGCTGGGTACCGGGTCGTTTTTAAGCTCATTGGGTGTTACGGTTACCTCCACCTTGTTTTCAAGGGTGTTTATGGAAACAGCAGCCCCAATGACGGTAGCGTTAATGAAGAAGCCGCCCGGAGCCCGGATTTCCCGGATAGTATAGGCTCCAACCTCCACATCCTTAAAGACCACCTTGCCGTCTGCGTCGCTCATAACCGTTGCAAGCTGAGTTCCGGCACTGTCATAGAGGGCAAACTCGGCACCGCCCAAGGGAGAGCCCCACTGGGTCAGCTTAAGAAGCTCCACATCACCTTTACCCTTTTCATTAACCACCTCGTATCGGAGCAAGGTGGAGTTGGCCACAACAGCGACAATGGGATCCGTATTCAAAAGATAGCCCTCCGGCGCTGTGGTTTCCCTTATTTCATAGGCTCCCCAGGGTAAATTGGAGAAGAGCACCGTCCCGTCCTCACCGGTGGTTTTGGTGTCTACCGGAGCCCCTGCACTGTTGTAAAGTGTGAATACCGCTCCGGCAAGAGGCTTGGGCTCAGCACTATTATCGGTTTTATATACCTGTATGGAGCCCGGTATGGGCATATTGGGAATGATTGAGGGTGTGACCACGGTTTCCACCCGGTTTTCCTCCTGGTTAACACTGACTGTAGCCGTGATAAGGCCCTCGTATCTTGCGTAGTGGCCCGGTGCCACAGCCTCCACAATGCCATAGGCTCCCGGCTCGACGCCCGTAAAGATAACCCTGCCGTCGGGACCGCTCTGGGCCGATTTTTGGAAGACACCGCCCTTATAAAGCTCAAAGACCGCTCCGCTTAAGGCATTTCCGCTGTCGTCCTGTTTAATAAGCTCAATAGTACCCAGAGCTTTTTTGTTTTCGATGGTTATTGTCAGCTCCCGGGTATCTCCCGTAAGCCTTACCTTGTGAAGAGTGGTGTCCCTCAAATAACCGGCGGGGGCCTCCACTTCCTTGATGTAATAGGTTCTGAGCCGCAGGGAGGTTAATTCTGTTGTGCCGTCGGTTCCGGTTTCGGGGAAGGTTCCTCCGGACAGGACCCGAAGCTGGCTGTCCAAAAGAACGAATTTGGCTCCTTTCAAAGGTCGTCCCTCTTCATCCACCTTGGTGATTGAAAGCTTCCCGTTGGCCCCTGAACCGCCTGCGGCTACATTGGACACCACGACCTCTATCCGTGAGGTGGAAGTCGCCTGGGAAAGGGCCGAGCCCGCCATAACAATGGTGTTAGCCACCGTCAGCCGGTCAACTGTAATATCTGTAACAAATTCCAGTTGATACGCATCGTTGGTTTCATTAAGCAGTGTCAGCTTGAAAATATTGGTAGCCGTATCATAGTCCACCGTATATTTATCTGTTTCTAAAGGTGTGCTGCCGTCCCGCACCAGAGTTCCGTCAGCTCTTAGCTCCATCCGGTAAAGCTTGACGGTGGAGGGGTCCAGCGCAAGTCCTGCCTGGAGAGCGTCGGTTATGGTAAGGTTTTTCAGGGTAAGTCGGGCCGGATTGATGTCTACAACCCACTGGATATAGTCGGAGCCGGAGGAAACATCATAGGTATGCTTTTTCTCGACAATGGGGTTTTCAACCGTTTTGCTTGCGCTTGACCAAATGGTGCCGTAATCCGTGGTCAGGGAAACATTATTTGTAAATTGCTTTGAGCCCTGGCTCAGCAGGAGGCCTTCCTTAACCCTGGTTTTAAAGGTAATGACATATTCCTGATTAATGGTATCCGGGAAGGTATAGGTAAAGCTGTCCTGTGTGTCAAGTTCGTCCTCAGCATGAACGGTAAACCCGGTAAGGCCCACTGAGCCGGGGACTTCCGCCACCAGCGGGGTTATGGTGAAGGTATCCTTTAAAAAGGTCATGCCCTTTGGCAGGGTATCGCTTACAACCGCATTCTCCAGAACCATCCTGTTCCGGTTTACAACAATGCGCCATTCCATTTCCCTTGTGGTAAAGTCATAGCTTCCGGCGGTTTTGGCCAGTACCTGGCTTGAGAAGGTCTGGGTTGCCGTCGCCGATTCCCCTTCCCCGTTTTTCACCTGATCCCCTGATAGGGTCACCTTGTTGCCGAAGGAGACATTCTCGTTTTTATACACCTTCGTAAAATCGGTTACCACCGTATCGAAGGTGATGGTGTAGGTTTGCTCAATGGTGCGACCTGCTCCGAATTCATAGCGGATAAAGTCGGAGGAGGTGGTAAGTGTTCCTGATAGCGGGCTTGCGGGATCCGACGGCACGGAATAATCATTTATTTTGAAGGTGCCGTCCTTATAGGCCTGCCCCTCGGGTATGGCATCCTGCACAATGGCGTTGGTTATTTTTATTTTATTGCGGTTAACCACAACCGTCCAATGGATGACATTATTCGTATAATCAAAGTCACGGGCGGACTGAGCGGACTTGGCAATAACCCCGTCCCCTATGCCCACGCCGGTGGTATCGGAAGGGGTGCCAAGGCTGCCATCCCAATTCATTTCCACCTTGTTGACCAGATTTTTGCGTTCGTTGCTGTTATAGAGGCTTTCATCAGTAACCCTTGTTTGATAGGTAAGAGAAGCAGGACCTGTAAGAAGTCCGTCATAGCGGTAAACAAGAGTAAGGGAATCGCCGGAGGTGGCGGTGGTATGGGTGTAAGTGCCCGGGCCTGTACCTTCCGTCACAGGGAGATTGTTAAGCTTAACCGAATCATCTAAAAGCTTTGTCCCAGGAGGGAGGGTATCGGTTATGACGGGATTTAACAGGCTCTGGCTGTTGTTGTTAAAGGTAACCGTCCAGTTGATCAGCCGGTTATCGCCGGAGGCCACATAGCCGGTTTTCTTTACGAAGTCCAGGGTAACCTGGGCATTGGCAATGCCTTTGTTTACCCCATCCAGAAGTGCGGTGGCCGTATTATTGAAAACCAGGGTTTTGTTATTCCCTGTTTCAAGGGAATAGGAACCGGCTGTGGGAAGCGTTTCAAAATAGAGGGTTTGTTCGGTTGTTACGTCATTGGGAAAGGTATAGGTGAGGGTGCGTGAAGGCAAATCCATAGTAAAGCCGTCAGTGGTGGTTACACCGTTTACGGTAAAGGAATCTGCCACGTATTCCTGATTAGGGCCGTATTCGTCCTTAACCGAAAGGCCGGAGGCTTTGGCCGAAGGCGTAACCTTAACGGTCCAGCCAATCCGTCCGCTTGCCGCGTTTAAGGCGCCGGTTTTTGAAATATTTACCTGGATATCGCCGCCTGTAGGCTCCTCTGGCTTTATGACAATACGAATGATTTGTCCGTTAAAAACAAATTCCACAGGATCCGGGTCGGGATCCGTTATAATTGACTCCTTAAAGGTACCCTCCAGGGTAAACCAGCCCTTCATAAGGGAATGGGTCTCCACATAATCCGTAAAGGTGATGGTGGCAAGGCCGTTGGCGGTTATGTAGAGCTTCCCCAGGAGCTCCCCGGCTTCGGTTTTTACTTCCACCCCATCCGCAGGGATTCCCGTATATTTTATTTCTACCGGGAATTGAACCTGATAGGTATCTCCTTGGGCATAATCGTACTCCATACCTGTGCTGTCTTCGTCCGGAAGCTCGAACTCGTACCGGAGAAAGAGCTTGGCATCCCTGGGAATAGCGTTGTAATTGCCGCCGGCATCCGGAAGAATGGGTGTACCGTCCGTTTTGGTAAGGTTAAGTGTTGTATTTGTTTGTGTAATCCGTCCTGTAATGTCGGTTGCCGCAGAGGCTTTTGCTGCGGGTATCACCTGAAGAAGCAGAGCTGCTGCTGTCACTAATGCTATCAATCTTCGTTTGAGCATACATTCATCCCCTTTTAATAAAAATTGGGATCGGCTAAATTTAACTTTCCTGCAATTTTACAAACAGCCTGTAGTATCTTAGCCAACCCTCTGCTGTTTATAAGCCCGCCACGCCTTACTCAGAGACCTGTGGAACTGGGCTGTTCTAATAAAAATTCCTTATTGATATTCCATTCAAGTAATATATTCAACGGTGCTTTTCCACATGCTCCCAATTTGGTGCTGCTTTTACGGAATCCGCTTGTCCCACAATGTTTGAGTATTGTTCCCATTGCTTTATCAGGAGGAAATATATTACCAGCTTTATTGATAATAATAATCATTATTGTTTATTATTTATTTTATAATAAACACGGACCTATTCCAAATGTAGTATTTGACATTTGGAATCCGTAAACAGGACACAAAAAACGCACACCCCTTATGTGAACTAAGAAAGCCAGCTAACTTCCTTTTATCACCGGAGGTGTGCGTTAGTACCTTATGTTTGAAAAGCTTAAAAAACAAGGTATTTCATCGGCAAAGCTTATCCATTGGGTTGCGGTCAAAGCCCGCTTTAGAATACAATTTTAGAAATCGGGAGCTCTACTCCGTATTGCTTAAAAGACGGCCTTTTACTACCAGCCTGTGGGTAGGATTTTTCATGGGATGGCAGGTTATGAGGGATATGTCGCTGTTGATACCGTCTCCTTTCAATACCCACACTTCGTTGGGCAGAACATAAAGCTTCTCATAAACTTCATAAATAAAGGTATAATCCTTGGTTTCCACTTCAATCCGATCCCCCGGCTGAAGCTCGTCCAGACGGTTGAAATTTCTGCCGAAGGTACGGTTTCTATGCCCTGCGATGCTGTAATTGCCAATCTCCCCTGCCCTTTCTGTTCCCTCTATACTGGAAACGGACAATTGGAGATTCTGTTTCGTGGCATTTTTAAGTATGGGCAGCTCCAGCTTGATTTTTTCAATGCGAAGGATACCCTCCACATGCTGACGGATATATTCCGCCTTAGCTTTTTCATCCTGTGAAGCGGTATCCGCCGGAGAATCAGAGGCAAGCTCGCCTGCCAGGCCTGACGGAGAAGTTTGGTCCGGGTGATAATCCGGGAGCAGCGAGGGGGATTGCTCCCCTCCCGCATCCTCATTTACCAATCCATCCCCTGTTTCCGATTCATCCTCGCCTTCCTGAGAGTCAATCAGACTGAGGCTTTCCTGCCACTGACTCAAAAGACGCTGCTGGTTGTATTCCTCATAGCTTCTTTTAGCCCAGGGATACAGGATTAGGGTCACTCCCAGAAGTATTAAGCCTACAGATGCTATTTTTCTTATCTTATTCATTCCGGCTTTGCAGTGCCCGGCTTTTTCTCTTTACGCTTTTGAAGGCCCGCTGCTCCTACTGCAATGGCTGCCCCACCTAAGAGATAGAAAGGAAGGGAGCTGTTTTCACCTGTTTTGGGCAAAGTTCCCTCCGTGTCCGGGGCTCCCAGAGGAACAGGCTCCACATCAATTTCAAAGAAGATTTCCTCATCATCGCCATTTTCATTTTTTACAATGATTGAGAAGTTATCCTTGCCTACAAAGTCGGGGTTGGGGGTATAAACCCATTTTCCGTTTTCATCCACTGTAACCTTGCCGTTATCCGGTTCCTTGCCAACCGTGGGAACCTCCTGTCCCGGAACCTCCACATAGCCTTCCTTAGGTGTTTCTTCAGGCGTTGTCTCTGTCTGGGTGGGAGGCTGTGGCGTTGTTCCGGGTGAAGGCGCAGGTGTGGGTACAGGCGTGACCGTGGGTGCGGGAGTCGGTTCAGGTGTGGGCGTGGGTGTTTCAACCGGTGCATTGGGGTTATAATACCCAAAATCCACATCCAGCTTATTTTCACCCGTGGTGAGGTAAACGGTGACCTTGCCGTTCCTGGTGCCGTCAAGCTCAAAGGTCTGGCCATAACCGGCAGGCAGTGTCAACGCGTCTATATGGACCTGGTAGACATTGGCCATAAGCTTATCAAAGAGATAGCCTCCATCTGAGCCAGTGATGGTTTCCGAGATTTTTGCCCCTTTATCGTTTGTCAGAATAACCCTTACCCCGGCAATACCCGGTTCATTGTAATCCTGAACACCGTCCTTGTTTTTATCCTCCCAGACCCTGTCGCCAATGGAGGCGTAGATGACGGGCGGGTTCACCTGGGGATAATAGTAGCCAAAATCCACATCCAGGCGGTTATCTCCGCTTAAGAGCTCCAATTCCACGCTGCCGTCCAGTCGGCTGTCCAGCTCATAGGACTGGCTCATGCCCGCCGGTACGGTGGTTTTTACCACCTGAACCGTGTATTTGCCCGGCATCAGATAGTCAAAAAGGTATTTGCCCTCACCGTCGGTTAGTGTGGTGGCAACCTTATCTCCGGATGCATTGAAAAGGTTAACTTCCACATTTGGTATACCCTTTTCATAGGAATCCTGATTCCGGTTTTGGTTTGAGTCCTCCCAGACATAATCTCCAACAGTGGCGCCAATAATGACCTGTGCATTATCACGATCCGAAGGCTTTGCGGCATCCTTTACCGCCTTATCGGAAGAGGTATCCCAGGGTGTGCCTTCCACGTAAGCCCAGTTCTCCAGGTTTCCGGCAAGATGTGTTTCATAATAGTAAGACACCTCTTCACCGGGTAAAAGAAGATCCTCATTCCCTGATTTTAAGGTCAGCTGTTCCTTTTGGGTAATGCCGATGGCGCTGTCCGTGAGCTTAACGTTTTTGAGAGGCCAGTTCCCTGTGTTCCGGATAACGAAGACATAGGTAATTGCCTCCGTTTCCTTACCTACATAAAGCTCCTCGCCGGCTCCTGCACCGTTGTCATGGCCCGGATAAACGGTTTTATCAACCTTAATGCCCGGTATAACCTCCTTCACCTCAGCCGTATCGCTGTCGGTGGGTTTGGTCACATTGGTGAGGGTTTCCCCGCCGCCCAGGCTGGGGGTGCCTACTGTGTAGGCCGTATTTAAAAGATCTCCCTGAAGGGAAGTCTCGTAATAGTACTGGACGGCCTGGCCTGGCCCAAGTACAACAGGCAGTGTTCCGATGGGAGTTAGGCCGTCCTGATTAATATTAAGCCGTGCATCCGTTACCTTAATATCCTTAAGGTAGGTGTCGCCCTTGTTGATTACTGTAAAGACGTAGACTACAGGTGTGTTCTTTTCTGCCAAAAGCAAATTGTCAAAGCCGTTTTCTGCCAGAGTCCGAAGCTCCGGTCCGGTCTTGCCCAATTGAGCAAAGCTGCCGGAATAAACGGTTTTTAATATTTCAATATCAGGTTGTACGGTAACCACCTCGGCAGTGTCCGAATCGGTTACATCGGGTGCAAGAGGTATGGGTGTTCCCGAGGGATCCCCGGGAGTTCCCGTAACCGTTGCAGTATTGGTATAGCCCGCAGCCGGCATGGTTGTTTTATGGTAATAGGTCACACTCTGTCCCGGAGCCAGAGCGGACACGCCGTCCGGCAGGGGAACATTAACCGCCGACAGACCCAAAAGCGAATCTGTTAGCTTTATGTTGACCAGGGATACATCTCCGGTATTGGTTATAACAAAGCGGTAGAATATAGGCTTTCCTGCCTCGCTCCGCAGTAAATCGCCCCCTGCGCTCAAATCCGCGGTATTGTGTCCCGCATACACCGTTTTTTCAAGGCTTATGGACGTGTCCGCCAGGATGAAGCCCCCATCGATGGTGAGGTTTTTCTCATCGGAGGCAAGAGTGACTGTAACAGTGTAGGCGTCGGTTGAGCCGGAGCTGCCGATATCGCTGTCGGTTTCAGCTGTAGAGCCAGGTGCATTTTTGACGGTAGGCAGGTAATAGGCTGCAGGTTCAAACACAAGCTTGTAGGAACCGGGCTTCAGACCTTCAAAAAGGTATTTGCCGTCCCCATCGGTAGTGGTTCGTGCCTTTTCGGTTCCGGTGCCGTCATAGAGTATAACGGTAGCTCCCCCAATGCCCCTTCCGGGTACCTGGATACCGTTTTCAGCCCCGTCATACCATACATAATCCCCCACTGAGGCATTTTTGTACATGCCTGCGTCAATGCTCATGTCATAGCCGCCGGGAAGCAGGTGCACAACCGGGGTTGTACGGGTGAGGGGACCGTCGCCGGGAATGCCTTCGGCATTGCTGTCCAGCTCAGGATCAGTACCCCTGCCCGGGTCTGAGAACAGGTAGCCGTCGGGCAGAGTAAACCGTACTCTGTAATCACCGCTTTTAAGGTGTCCGAAGGCATAAAGGCCGTTTGCGCCGGTGTAGGCGGTCTCCAAAACACTTGTTCCCGTGCTGTCCAGAAGCTCAACCTTTACACCGGAAATTCCCTCTTCACCAGGGTTTTGTATTCCATTTCCATTTTTATCATGCCACACCAGATTACCAATGGAGCCGCCTACAAGGCCTGCGTCCACCGTTGCATCATGTTGGCCGGATCCAAGGCTTACAGCTTCCGTAAGAGCTGTTGAAGCGGTTTGGGGGGCTGCCACGGCATTGCTGTCGTTGGCCTGGGTGGCTCCGGCAGCATTGGCTTGTGTAAAGGCATAGGCGCCGTTGGTATCGAAACGGACAAAATAGGTGCCGGGCTTTAATCCCTCGAACAAATACTGTCCGTTATTCTGCGTCAGGATGGTACCTCCCGAGCCAATATCCTGGCCTGCACGGTTTACAGTAACAGGATTGCCCAGGCTGTCCAGAAGAGTTACCTTTATATTATCAATACCGTCAATACCGGTACCGGGGGCAGGCTTATAATCATCCTGAATACCGTTTCCATTTTTGTCATACCATACCAGGTCTCCCAGGCTGGCAAGACGGTACATGCCCGCATCAACTGTTGTGATGTCCTGGCCTGCGCCAAGTGACACGACGCCGGTTCGGCTGGTATCGGAGCCTTCCACCTGGATAACGGCACCGATAGCGTCGCTGTCCGTCGCATTTGAGCCATGGCCCGGCTCTGTGAGATAGTAGGTATTGGGGATATGGAACCGAATGATGTAATCGTCCTTTGCAAGGCCATCGAACACATATTTGCCCTGATCAGGGCCGGAAGCGGCAGTGGTGGTGGTTTTGTAAACCGTATCGGGGCTTGAGGCCTTAATAAGGTCAACCCTTACCCCGGGAATACCGGATTCTCCCCCATCCTGCACGCCGTTGCCGTTAGTATCCTCCCAGACATAATCACCGATGGAGCCGCCGATAAGGCCTGCATCCACGGTTACATCCGATTCACCGGATTCCAGTGTCACCGTATGGGAAAGAGCAAGCCGGGAATCGCCGGGGTCCACTACCCCATCGCTGTCCACCATATCAAAGCCGGTTTCAGAGGAGGGTATCGCGTTGGGTGCGGTATAGGAATAGAGCCCGTCTGTAAAAAACTCCACCTTATAGCTGCCGGGCTTAAGTCCGGTAAAAAGGTAATCGCCGTTAGCGCCGGTATACTGTACCGGATTAATGGTCCGGCCTCCCGCACCCTGGGTAACCTCATTGCCGGAAGTGTCCAGAAGCCGGACACGGATTCCGGGAACGCCCGGTTCCACGGAGGAGGCGTCCTGCCGTCCGTCCCGGTTTAAATCCAGCCATACCCTGTCCCCAACGGAGGCGCTCAGGTAAAGTCCGGCGTCAATGCTTAAATCAACAGTTCCGGGGGCTAAATAAACCTTATTGGTGGTACGGGTCATAACAACGCCGTTATCCGAGGTGGGTCCTACCGCATCGCTGTCCGTTTCCCTGTCTGTTCCCACCAGTGCATCGGAGAAAGAATAGCTTCCTGAGGGCAGGGTAAAGCGTACCCGGTAATAGCCCCCCTCCAGGTTGCCGAAGGCATAGGTTCCGTCGCCATCGGTTGAGGTGGTTTTAAGTACCGCTGTTCCATTTTCATTTAAGAGCTCCACAAGGATGTTGGGTATTCCCGGTTCACCGGCATCCTGAATACCGTTGGCATTCCTGTCGTGCCACACCTTATTCCCCAGTGAGCCGCCTATAAGGCCCGCATCCAGATCCAGGTTACTGTCTCCTGAATTAAGGGTTACGCTGCCCGTATAGCCCACAAAGGGTTGGGAAGGATCGGCAGCGGCATCACTGTTTAGGGCCCCGCTCACACCGGCGGCAAGGTAGGTGGTAAAAGCATATTTGCCCTCCGTTTCAAACTTAACCTTGTAAATGCCGGGCTTCAGGCTGTTAAACCGGTACTCGCCGTTACCATCGGTTACAAGGGTGCTGATGTCATTTCCCGCTCCGTCCTTCAGCACAGGGTTTCCTGCACCATCCAGGAGAGTTACCTTAATGCCCGCTATACCGTAAGGAGTTGTGCCATCCTCTTTAAAATCGTCCTGCTCGCCGTCGGCGTCCACGTCATACCATACGTAATTGCCCAGTGAAGCCAATCTGTAAGCCCCACCATCCAGGGTGATATTGCTCTCCCCTGCATCCAGATCCACAGGATCCGTGAAGCGCACACTCTTGTCGGTTCCTACCGCATCACTGTCCAGACCGTCATTACTTCCAGCATGGGCGGCAGTAAAGTAGTAGCCGGAGGGCAGTGTGAACTTAACCTTGTACCGGCCTTTGGGAAGACCTTCAAATAGGTACTTTCCGGCTACACCGCCAAGAGTTTGGGTATGGGTTTCACCGTATTTTACAAAATCGGTGCCGTCGTCCCGGTAAAGCTCAACCAGAACATTGTTTATTCCGGTGCCGCTTTCATTCTGAATACCGTCGCCATTGGTATCCTCCCAAATCAGATCACCAACAATTCCGCCGTAAAGACCGGCATCAACGGTACGGTTAGTTTCACCGGAGCTTAAGGCAAAATTGGCTGTGCCGGCTTTGGTATAATCGCTTCCCGCTACAGCGTTGCTGTCCTTGGCGGTATCGCTCCCTGCCAGTGCCGTGGTAAAACGGTAGGCTCCGTCGGTTTCAAACGCTATGTAATAATTGCCGGGCTTAAGTCCGGTAAAAAGGTAATCGCCTGTAGCGTTGGTGGTTTGGGTTGAAGTAACCTGCTGGCCGTCGCCGCCTATCACGGGATTGCCGTCAACCCGGTGAAGCTTCACGGTAACGCCGGAAACACCCTGTTCGCCGTCGTCCTGCACACCGTTTTTGTTAAGGTCAAGCCAAACCCTGTCTCCTACACCGGCAGGCTGGAAAACACCGGCATCCCAGGTTCTGTCCACGCCGCCCCGTGCCAGGCTGATAACTCCGGTAAGGCCTGATACAGTGTCGGCGTCACTGTCAGCGGCTGCGCCGCCTGCATTTCTATCGGTAAAATAGTAGCCTGTGGGCAGGGTAAACTTAACGCGGTAATACCCCTGCTCCAAACCGGTAAACAGGTAGCTTCCCACGCTTCCTCCAGCATTGGAGGTGGTGGTGGTTTTCACTGTTGTACGGTTTGCATCATTCTGAGCATCAGTCTCGGAGCCATACTTGTAGAGAGTAACCTCCACATCGTTCAGCCCCTGCTCACCGCTGTCCTGAATGCCGTTGGCGTTAAGGTCTACCCAAACCCTGTCTCCAAGAACACCGCCGTGTATACCGGCATCGATGTCCGTCCGGTTTGTTCCGGATTCCAGAACAAAGGGCTCCGTACTTCCCAGAGCAAGATTGGTGCCATCGGGCTTAGCATCGCTGTTATTGGCAGCAGTACCTCCGCTCACGTTATATGCCGTAAAAAGGTACTTTTGCTCGTCGGGCAGAGCGCTTAAATCAAACTCTATAAAATAAGTTCCCGGCAGAAGGTCGGTAAAGCTGTAGCTGCCGCTTGCATCAGTTACTTTTTCCAAAACCGTATTGCCATTTCCGTCCACTGCCGGGATTCTGTCGGTTCCCGCAGTATTGGTTTTATAAAGCCGGACCTTAACCCCCGGGACGCCGTCCTCACCGGTATCCTGAATACCGTTGGCGTTAATATCATTCCATACCTTGTCTCCCACGCTGACAAGCTTAAGCAAGCCTGAGTCAATGGTTAAATCCCATTCACCCGCCTCCAGCGCGATGGTTCCGGTCATTGAAGTGGCAATGGAGGCAACACCGATATCGGATACGCCGTCGCTGTTCTTATCCCCAGCCACACCGGATGCGGTTTGAGTGGTGAACTTCTGATAGTCTGAGGGCTTGACAAATTCAACCTTGTAATTTCCGGGAAGGAGATTTTCAAAGCTGTAGGATCCCATTACGCTGTTACGGGTAGAGGTGGTATCTTCCCTTAAGGTGTCCGTATAGGATCCGGGTGCGGTTTCTTTGTATAGCTTGACCTTGACGCCGTTGATGCCGCTTTCACCGGAATCCTGGGATCCATTGGCGTTTTTGTCATGCCAAACCCTGTCGCCGATTTTACCCAGGTACAGCCCGGCGTCAATATTGGGATTATGCTCTCCTGATTTCAGGAAGAAGGCATTGGTCACCGCTGCATAGCTGCCGGTATAAGCGGCGTCTGTCAGGAGATTGTCCGTGTCGCTGTCCACCGTATCACCGATTGAACCGGAGGCGGCGCTGAATTTATAGTCACCGATAGTGGCGGTGGTTTCTTTGTTGTAAAATTTTACCTTATAGGTTCCGGGATCCAGGTTTGAAAAGAGATAGGCGCCGTTGGCATCCGTGGTGGCTGTGGCAAGAAAAGTATCGGAACCGTTAAGCAGATCCACCTTCATGCCAGCAATACCGGCCTCGCCTGAATCCTGCCTGCCGTCGGCATCCTTATCGTACCATACCTTGTCCCCTACGGAAGCTTTTTGGTACAGCCCCAGGTCAAAGGTGGGGTCATCCAGCCCGTCACCGGGAGTGGTTGCTTCAATAGTGACCTTTTTAAAGCCTGTTCCGGCAGACTGCACGTCAGCAGGGTTGGGATTGGAATCCTTATCCGCCGCTGTCGTGTTATGAGGAGTTATATAGTACTTTTCAGGGAAAATGTATTCAAGTACATATTCCGTATTAGGAGCCAGATTTGGGAAAGCGTAGTACCCTGCCCTGGCCTCTTCGGGAACGCCTATGGGATGGGAATCCCCCGAGCGGGTGTATTTTATGGGAGCTGCTCCTGAGATGTAACCGCTTTTTGTGTACAAATTAATTAAGACGCCGTTTATACCGGGCTCGTCCGATTCCTGTATGCCGTTTTTATTCATGTCCTCCCAGACAAAGTCACCAAGGCTGGCTGTCGCGGCTGGGATACCCTGAACCATAAAACCCACTTTTATGGGTTCGGAAGGGATAAAGGGTTCCTGAATTGTGGCTCTGGGATCAGCTTCCGTAGGCTTGGCATCCGTAAAGGTGGCGCCGTAGCCGAAAGAGTTCCAGGTAAGCTCATTGACAGGGGCGCCTACAGGAGCACGCATGGGCCATTGAAGAATAACCTCATCGCCCCTGTTCAGCACCAGGCTCCCCAGCTCAATCTTCACAGCACGTACAGAGGTGATGTCATTCGGAGGAGTAAGGGTCCAGTTGTCTCTTTCTCCCTTGACATTTTCCGGATTGGATAATTCGGCAAGGTCATGCTCAATGGTGGTACTGTAATATACCTTAATGCCATATGCTGCCGGATCCGTTTCCACACCGCCTGACAGATACTTGATTTCATTAACCAGATAGGGCCGCCATTGGGACTGGCGCGCCTCATTTTTTGCAATAACCCCTGTGTCATTGATGTGAGGCAGGATATCAATGATGGTAATATTGGTGATGGGGCCGTTGGTTTCCATTATATTATTCTTGATGCGCAGCTGATAATCCGCTTTTCCGCCTGGAAGAACCTCCCCGTGGGTAGCTGTGGAGGAATCAAAATGGCTCCATTCCGAATCCAGCTCACCCCACAGGAATTTTCTGGCTTCAATGGTGCCGGTAAATTTAATGTAAATATCCGAGACGGATTTATGATATTCCTTTGTACCTGTTTCATACAAGTCGGTCTTGGGAGTGAGACCATAGGTAGCATCCCCCTGATTTTCAAAATGGGTTTGGGATGTACTTGTAATATAAAGCTCATTGGTCGCGTAGTCATTCTCTGCATCATTTTCAATTACAGCCTTATACTCAATGGTTATGTAATCACCGGGGGCAAGATCGGTTCCGGCAAACGCCCAGACAATCTTGCGCGCACTTGTATCGTAATCCACATTTGAGGGCGTTATTGAGGATGTCCCCCCTTGTGTATGGAGCGTTGCGGTATATTCTACCGTACCGCTTCCATCTTCAATGGGGTTTAAAATATCCGGATAAAGATCCACAGCTACCGGATCCTTAAAATCACCGGTGGCATATTCATGGTTTTTTATTCGAAGGGTATAGCTGACCGTTTCATTGCGGTTAAAGGACTGCCGCCCGTTGGTCACGGATTTCTGGCTTTGTATAAGAGGCAGCGGCTCAATGACTCGAATTGTCTCATCACTGTCTTTATTCGATACGTCAACATCGTCCTTATAGGCCGTAAAATGGGCTGTATTTGTAAGCGTCGCTCCGCCTAATGCATCCACCCTGGCATACAGCTTTATGTTGCCCACGTCACCAAAGCCTGCAGGCAGGCCCTCGCCGGATACGGGTGTTATTAGCCACTTTATGGATTTAACCCGCTCACCTTCATAGGAAGGAACGGCTATGGGATTTGATGAAGCGCTGCCATTGTACAGCTCAACAGGAAGATCGAAGGTATCGCCGGTGGTGATCAGAACCTGTACATTCACACTGCTGCTGTACAGTCCGGTTGTCACCTGAGTTGGGTTCAAACCCTCCGGAATCGTATCTATGACTTCCATACGGTCAAGAGGAACATTACCGTCATTGGTCATGCCCGATATGCCGAACTCTGCTGTTTGTCCCGTTGTGTATTGATTATAGGGATCACCGCTTCGGCCATGCTTGTCAAAGCCGCCTCCGCCGCCAGCTACGGCAGGCCCGAAGACATGTGAGACAGAAGCTGAGTCGTTCAATGTTTGACCGTCCACCTGAGTTCCCGTATATTGCGCCGTATTGGTTACAGTAGCACCGGTATCGCTGAAGGGAGAGGAATAAGGGTAAATTAGCGTGATATCCCGGTAAATAACCTCGCCAACCTTGAGCTGCGCCAGGTTCCATTTTATTTTGCCGTCTTCAAGATAACCGCCGTGAGAAGCGCTTACAAATTGTGCGCCCACAGGAATTACATCCTCAATGATTACATTGGTTAGGTTCAGACCACCGATAACCGGATTTCCTTCCATCCGGATACGATAGGTTACAGGGTAGCCGAGAACAGGGCTTATCCCCGCTCCAACAGGCACAATGACCTCCTTGTCAAAGTCAATGCCGGGGGCAACCGTTACGGGTGCTACAGTAACGGTATTGCTGGTTTTATCATCATAACCGTCCGCTCCAATAGTTGCCGTATTGACGAAGGAGGAGGGCGGTAGCTCACCGGGCTTGAATCGGGCCGCGATTTTAATAAAGCCTGTCTTGCCTGCCTGAAGCCTTCTTCCGCCGGAAACAGGCGTACCCATATAAAGAACCACCGCATTGCTCCCGGAGCCCTGATAATCATTCACTATCTCATAGCTGTTTACGTCAGCCGAAGTGGAGACAGAGAGAATATCCATGCTGTCAGGAAAAGCATCGGTAATCAGGACATTCTGAAAATCTGAATGAGCGCTTGGAGAAGCATATTTTATTGTGTAGATAAATTCCTCACCTATTTTAGGATTCGTCTTGTTAACACTCTTTTCAATCAGCAGCGGCGAAGCTGCTGCTGAGACATCCAGCTTAAAATATGAAAACAAAACATTCGTTAAGAAGGCTATTAATAGCAACATTGCTGTCAATTTTTTAAAAATTTGTTTCTGCATAGTTTACCTCCGTATAAGGAACATTAAATGTATACAATTAAATGTTATCACTGCTAACTTACAAAGTTCTTACTGACTTACGGAGGAAAAAAAACGCAGGGAGAGACTTCAAAAACATCTCTCCCTGCGCAACAGGACTCGCACTGCGTCTTTACGCAGAATACGAATAATATAGTATAAATTCTTTATTATATAATGCCATTCCAAGCCTTAATAACAATCACGCCCACGGGCGAAAATGAAGGTTATATGCCTTAAGCCGTCATAGGGTAAAAAACTCATAACGCCTGCACCAGCTTTTTTCTTCATCGGGCTTAAGTGCAATTACGGCAAAAATTTCAGGGCTCACCACATGTCCGGTACCCCAAAGGGCAGCACGTACAACAGGAAAATCCCCCAGCTCCCTTATACCTGCACCAATGGCATTGTTTCTAAGCTCCCACCGGCATTCCTTAAAGGAAACCGAATTGTTTAACTGAGCGTAGAATGCCTCTTCGGGGGTAGCAGGCCATGAAACGGTCCCATCCTGCAGGATAAAATCCCCAACCTTGGGCTGCCAGTCATAGCTTCCCTTAAAGTCCAGGGTATAATCGGGTCCAATGGGCTTATTGCTAATCCCAAAAAAGTTATGGGTATATTCTTCCGTAACAAAGGCTTTTTCATCGGTGTTTCTCAGCCGGTAGGTAATTTCAAGGGCATTTCCAGCCACAGACAAGGTTTTCTCCAAAAGATAGCCGTATCCGTTTATGGAGGGTGAGAGCATTTTAAATACAATCTTATTGGAGGCGGCGCTTACCTCAGGCACAACCGGA
Source organism: Bacillota bacterium (assembly GCA_023424865.1). Next base: position 20,733 of record JAFADM010000084.1, read on the forward strand.
ACAGCCTCGTAGGGTTTTGTAAAGCCATAGGCTGAGGCATCAGGCTTTTTTAAAACACCTACTCCGATTTTCAGGAAGCTTCCTCCTGCTTCGGCGGCTGCATAATTTTCAGGACCGTTAATGTCAAATTCATTGCAGAGCCCTTCACCGCCTGTTCCCTGGCCGGGTATGAGAGATTCTTTACGGCAAAAGGTAAAGCTGTTGTCTAGTGTTATTTGGGTAGTAAAGCCGCTCCAATCGAAGCGGGTTCCTCTGTAGGAGACGCCCCAGCCTGTCTCTGCCTGAAGCCGCTCACTTTTCAGGGTATGTGTAAACCCCTTGTCCCGGTCAATTACAGGCGTCATTGTGCTTCCCTCACTCATAAGCCCCTCTATCCCTTTCTTTGAAGTGTATCTGTTACCTTCCCCATTACTCTTATAGCTGTTAAGGGTTAGGCCAACAACTCCACTTTCTATTAGAACATGGCATTTTTAACTGTTCTGGGATAAGGCACCACATCGCGGATATTTGGCATGCCGGTGATATACATAAGCATCCGCTCGAAGCCAAGGCCAAAGCCCGTATGCTGTGTGCCACCAAAACGTCGGGTATCCAGATACCAGGCATATTCTTCTTTATCAAGCCCGAAATCATCCATTTTCTTTTCCAGCACTTCCAGGCGCTCTTCTCTCTGGCTCCCGCCAATAATTTCGCCTACGCCAGGCACAAGAAGATCCATGGCGGCAACGGTTTTGCCGTCATCGTTATCACGCATATAAAAGGCTTTGATTTCCTTGGGGTAATTGATGACAAAGACAGGTTTTTTCATAATCATTTCCGTAAGGAAACGTTCATGCTCCGTTTGGAGATCGCAGCCCCACTTAACAGGATACTGAAATTCATGATCACTTTTTATGAGCATCTCAATGGCCTCGGTATAGGTTACACAGCCAAATTCACTGTTAAGGATATAATTGAGCCTTTCATACAGCCCCTTGTCGATCATGGCATTGAAAAAGTCCATTTCAGGCCGGGCATGGTCCAGAACATACTGAATGATATAACGTATCATATCCTCTGCCAGCTTCATATTGTCATTAAGGTCCGCAAAGGCTATTTCAGGCTCAATCATCCAGAACTCGGCGGCATGCCTTGTGGTATTGCTGTTTTCCGCCCTGAACGTGGGACCAAAGGTGTATACCTTGCCAAATGCCATGCAATAGGGCTCCACTGCCAGCTGACCGCTGACGGTAAGCCCTGTCTTCTTGCCGAAGAAGTCCTCTTCGTAATTAATCTCCCCGCCTTCAGTGCGAGGAAGGTTGTCCAGATCCAGAGTGGTCACCTGGAACATTTCACCGGCGCCCTCACAGTCACTGCTGGTAATGATTGGCGTATGCACATACACAAAGCCTCTTTCCTGAAAGAAGTTGTGTATGGCGTGGGACAAAACGGACCGCACACGAAAAACAGCCGAAAACGTATTCGTTCTGGGCCGTAAATGTGACATTGTCCGGAGGTATTCAAAGGTATGACGCTTCTTCTGCAGAGGGTATTCCGGATGGGAGGTCCCGAGTATGCTAATAGCTTTAGCTTTTATTTCATAAGGCTGACGAGCATTGGGAGTATAAACCACAACACCCTTGACACAAATGGCGCTGCCCACATTGAGACGGGTGATATCCTGAAAATTTTCCAGTCCGTCATCAAAAACAATTTGAAGATTTTTCATGAAGGAACCATCGTTTATTTCAATAAAGCCGAAGGATTTTGTGTCGCGCAGTGTACGAACCCATCCGCATACGGTCACTTCCTTACCTGCATGCTCCTTATGAGATGCATTAAGCTGCTTGATTTCAATTCTCTCCATAGCCGATTTTTCACTCCTTGCTGTGAAAATGTAATATCACACCGTACTATTATAATCGTCCTTACAGGAGAGTTCAAGCATTCCGGCAAATAGTTTGCTCACCGGCAAACCGTTACTTATATCAGGCACAATACTTCTACTTTCTTAAGGATCTTAAAAAAGCGTATTTATCCTCCACCAGCACCTTGGCTTGAGGAATGAGCTGTCTGAAGCCGGTATCCATGCTGCGGATATAATTCTCAAGGCCCTCCTGATAGGTTCTCTTTTTAACGGTATAGCCAAAGTATAACCAGAAAACAGGCCTGGCAATCTGCGACATCATTTCGGCATTGGAAACACAAACCTCTTCGCGGGACGCGTCTCCCAGCTTAAGAGGCTTGCCGTAGTTTTTAAGGCAAAGCTTAATTTTTTTAATTTTGTCCTCGGTATAATGAAACTGACTTAAAAGCTTGTGAGCGACTTCAAGATTATTTAAGGTATGGCTTTGACTGTTTTCAAAATCTGTAACAGCTGCAAAGCAATGGAGAAAGGATGAAAGCTCCACAACTTCCCGATCCGCATCCAGCTCAACAGCCAGACGTCCCGCATAATTGGCCATAACCACGAGATGGTTGTCATACAATTCCTGTCCCATACGGGACTGAACACATTCTTCTCTGACATATTCCCCGATATAGTTCATTACCACTTTTATCATCCGCCCTTAAAAAGCTATTTTTATTGAACAGCCTAAACTATCAGCCTATTACTTGCTTAAAAAAGAATAATCCGCGGTACTCAAAAAAATGTTATTGCTTATTGAATTGTGGGAATAATCCTATAAAATTTACGAAAAAAAGAGCATGGATTTATTATAATTCTACAAACCTTGTTAAAGCAATTCACTAAAATAGCTAAAAATGACTAAAGTTCGACAAGATTTTTTCACTTTTGGCTATTGCTATTTTCAGCACTTATCTATTTTGTTCAGTTTAACACTATTAAAACTATTCAAATTGCGCCTTTATAATGCTATACTGTACTGAATGAATTAAAGACAGAGAAACACTTTTAAACGTAGCAGGGAGGCAACAGACTGCCATGGTGAAAACAAAAAAATATGTTTTAACAGGACTTATGACTGCGCTGGTTTTTATCCTTACCTTTGGACCCATTAAAATCCCGGTTCCATACACTACCGGGTATATTCATTTGGGTGACAGTATGATTTATCTGTCCGTTCTCCTTTTGGGTCCATTTCTAGGAGCTTTTGCCTCAGGTGTAGGCTCCATGCTCGCAGACCTGGCAGGAGGCTATATTCATTTCGCCTTGCCTACTCTGGCCATAAAAGCACTGATGGCCCTCATCATGGGCTTTATCCTCACGGGTAAAACGAAAAAATCCCATCTGCTGGCCGCAGGAAGCGCGGTAGGGGTATGGAGCCTGTTTTCCGTAGGATCCCTTATTTTCCTTCAAAACCAATTGACAGCAATGGGCACGGGCAAGCTGGTTGAAAGTATAGCCGGTGCCGATGCGGGGCAGGAAGCCCTGTCCGAAACACAGCAGGCCTTAAACCGCCTTCCCTGGTTTATTGTGGGTGGCGTGGCAGTTGCCATTGTACTTTTGGTGCTGGCCGCTTTTATCGTTTCTCGCAAAAAGGGCGGCAATCTTTTTCCGCCGGAAGCCTTCATTGGAATGGTAGCAGCGGGCATGCTAATGGTTATGGGCTATTATCTTGTTGAATGCTTTATGTATGGCCCGCTTCCCGCTTTGTTCAGCGTTGGCCCCAATTTGCTTCAGTTTTTCGGAGGCGTGCTTGTAGCCGTCATTTTAGCGCCGCCTGTTCTGAAAGCCGCTCAACGTATACATTAGAACTTCAATACATTAGAACTCCAATACATTTAAACTCCAATACATTAGAACTTAATATATTCGAACCAAATATATTAGATATTTAAGGGACCAACGGGAATTGGAAATTCATACAGAATTATAACCGATCCTTTATAACAGCGTCGTTGATTTACAGCAGGAAAAGAATTAACGGCGCTGTTACTATGGAAAAAAGGGTGGATATGGACACGCATTTGGAGGCAAAGGCGGAGTCCTTATCGTACATTTCAGCAAAAATCGTAGTAGCGGCGGCACTGGGCATGGTAAGGGCCGTTACCACGATGGCGGCGGGAAGCTCGGGAACTCTTAAGAGCTTGGCCAGCAAAACCGCAGCAAGGGGCATAAGAACAAGCCTTACAAAGGAGGACAAATAAGCCCTCCAGTCCGTGAATATTTTATCAAAGCGCACCGTGCTCATAACCGCCCCAATAATGAGCATGGACAAGGGCATAGTCATGTCGCCCATGGCTGAAACCGCACCGGTTACTGCTTTAGGCAGCTTTATTCCAAGGAAAAAAACCACAAGGCCAATGTACACGGCAATGAAGGTTGGATTGGTCAGTATTTTTTTCGTCACCTGCCATTTGGAGCCTTTCCCGCCGAAAAGAACAAAGCCGTAGCTCCAGAGCAGAATATTAAAGATTACAAGGTAAAAGGAGCCGTAAAAAACGCCCTCTTCCCCATACAGGGCTTTCATCATGGGAATACCCATATAGCCGCAGTTGGAAAAAATGGCGGTGAACTGGAGTACAGGATTAACATTGTCCGGAAATTTCATATAAATGAGTTTGGCTAAAAAAATAGTCAGCGCAAACATGATAATACTGAAGCCAATAAGCCAGAGGAGCATTATGAGCCTTTCCTTTGTGAATTCAATGAAAAATCCGTTCAAAACAAGCATAGGAGCCGTAACATACATCAAAAGCTCTGAAAGCTTTTTAGATGCTATTGAATCAATAATGCCCGACCTGCCCGCGAGAAAGCCCACAAAAAGGATAATAAATAAGATCAAAACCTGTGTCAATATAACTGTAAAATCCATGACGTACCTCCACCGTAGTATTATAACAGCAGGGTTCAGCCCTTGACAACGTGAAAAACCCCCAAAGATGCGGGCAGCAAGCTTCATTGCCGCAGCAACTTTTGGGAGAAATTCAGGGCCTTACGTGATACGGACCTTTTGCAACTTAAAGTTGCGAAAAAGCACGCTATAATTGGTAGGCGTAAAATCTAAGATCAGTATAATGGAATTATTGAATAAGGAGGTTTTCAAATGGATTTTCCTATCAAATTACAGGAGCTCAGGAAAGCCAAAGGCTTTTCTCAGGAGTATCTTGCGGAGCAATGCAATGTATCGCGACAATCTGTTTCCAAATGGGAATTAGGACAGGGCTATCCCGAAATAGAAAAACTCGTTCTTATTTGTAAGATTTTGGATACGGATTTGGATTATTTGCTCCGGGACAAAGTCGTTGAAAAAAGTGAACCTTTGTTTCAGAAGAAACCGACCGTTTATCAGGACTTCATCGGCAAATGGGTAAAAATCTTTTTAAATGATAACGAATTTAAAGGTCTTTACTGCGCGGCAATCCTTGCAATTACTGAAGGCCGGATACTTTTCATCGATGAAAAGGGTAAGAAGGGGCTGTTAAACCTGTCCGATGTTGTGTCTGTTTCAGAAGCGGATGTTTACAAGAAAAAGAATCGGCTTCAAAGTCTGCCTCCCCCTCCGAAACTCGATTTAAACGGAGATACCAGCCTCTTATTGCAGTTTACCGACGCTGAATGCGACATTAGACTAAAACAAACCACACCCTTTAATTATGTCAAGCCCGGAGGCTTTTACAGAGTTAGGGTTTCATCGGCAGACGGCGAAGAAATCGTCATTTGTAACAGCAATAATGCTATCAGTGTCATACGGCAAAAAGATATACTTCTTATCATAGAGCACTGAACGCATTTATGGTTTTTATATTGCGAGCTCCTTCAACCTTTTGCTTTTGGTATGGAATCCTTCATCCTGGGGCAAATTGAGGTAGAACAAATGATTTCCCCCAGCTTTGAGTGTGATCAGAAAAGCAGAACCGGAGAACTGCCCTCTCCGGTTCCGCTTTTTTGAATTTATTTATCAAGCGCTCTTTTTACTTTTTGCACGCGCTTTCAGGATAGTTTTCCCGGGCTGTGTAATGGGTGTGCAAAAGCTCATGGGAGCGGTGTCCGCCGGGCTTCTCAAAATACTCCTGATACATCTTTAGCACCCTGGGATTGTGATGAGAGCGCCTGTAGGTAAGGCCCTGATCCTCTGAATAAAGAGCCTTTGCCCTTTCGGCCCGAAGATCGGTAACATTGCGCACAGAAGCAGGCTGAATGGGCTGTCCGCCGCCGTTGACACAACCGCCGGGGCAGGCCATGATTTCAATAAACTGATAATCCGACTCACCCTTACGCACCTTATCCAGTACCTTTCTGGCATTGCCAAGGCCGTGAATGACCGCAGCCTTAATTTTTACACCGGCCACTTCCACCTCGGCTTCCTTAACCGCCTCAACGCCGCGGACAACCTTAATGTCCA
>JAFADM010000351.1 GCA_023424865.1 Bacillota bacterium
CCGGGCCAGTTTCCAACATGCTCGATTTTCCCTGTAATAGCATTAAACAATGTGGTTTTTCCGCTATTTGGGTTGCCTGCTAAAGCAATTTTCATTTGGCACACCTCATTCTATAACAAAATTATTATAAACATTTAGACCCATCTAACTTTTAGCCAGCAATTATCTCTCTCTGGTTAAGCTTAATTATCTTACTATAATCTATCCAACTATAATGGCATCTGCTAAATCCTGATCTATACTGTATCTTGCATCTTTGATATTAATAATATAATTTGAAGCCAATTTTGAAATAATTGTGATTTTTTCGCCAGGATAGCAACCCAATGTAAATAAAAATTTACGGATATCTTCCTGTTCCGTTTTTATGGAATCCACAGTATAAGGTGTATTTAACTTTCCCTCTGTTAATGTAGCCATTCTTGCTCCTCATATCGTTAGACTAGACTGACTAACGAAGACATACCTCTTCTCAGTTAAAAATTATATTGTTATCGAGAATGAAAGTCAATATCTAACTGTACATTTAACCGGAAAATCCTGTACAAACATCATTCTCAAATAACGTCCAAAACTGTATGATTTCATTTTCCCGACCTTTTTTGTAAAAAAAAGACCCCCGGGTTTTATGCCGCAAGGGTCTCTCTAAGTGCACTATTCAAGGATTCCAGGACCGGGCGGCAGCCGTTACTCTTTCATAGGAAGGGATGGACGTAACACCGCCCTTTTTCTCCGTACTTATTCCTGCGGCTACGGTTGCCAGTATAAGAAGCTTTTTAAGCTCATGGCCGTTTAAGTCCTCAATGGCTTTTCCGCATTTTGTGAGTTCAACTAAAAAGGTGCCCCAGAATATATCCCCTGCTCCTGTTGTATCTATGGTTTTAGCCGGATAGGACGGAAGCCTGCCATACTGGGCCCTTGAGGCATAAACGCAGCCTTCCGGTCCAAGTGTTACCGCAGCAAACAAAGGGCCTCTTTCCAAAAGTGCCCGGCAGCTTTTTTCAGGTTCTGCCTCTCCGGTAAGCATCTGAGCCTCTTCCCTGGACATCTTTACAAGGTGTGCCGCCTCAGCGCCTTCTGTTATGGCTGCCAGCGCGGCCTTTTCACTTTCCCACAGCAGGGGTCTGTAATTGGGATCAAAGGAGAGCAAAACCCCTTTCTCCCTCGCCCTTTTGAAAGCCGCACGAGTGGCGGAGGCAGAAGGATCCGCAGTCATGGATACGGTACTGAAGTGAAGGATACGTGCCGTGTCAATAAGCCTGTAATCGATGGATTCCGATGCAAGCTGAAGATCCGCACCGTGTCTTCGATAGAAGCTGAAGCTGCGATCACCGCTGTCGTCCAGGGTAACAAATGCCAGTGTCGTATTGTGCAAGGGATCGGTTGTAAGATTGGAGCAGTCAATATGAAGGCTTTCAAGTGAATTTCTGAGATAATCACCCTGATCGTCCTTCCCTACTCTGCCGATAAAGGCACATTTTCCTCCAAAGGAAGCCACAGCCGACAAAACATTGGGTGGTCCTCCCCCCGCATTCTGCTCGTATAGCTTGCCCCCCGCTTCGGAAACCCCTGCAGGTGAAAAATCAATCAGAATTTCGCCAATACCCGTCACATCAAACATGCAAATGCCCGCCTTTCTCCCCACATAGGAATAAGAAGAACCTGAAAGCCTGGCCGGTGAAAACGTTCCAAGCGTTCAGGTAACCCTGTCATTTTATATTAAATGTATCGCTAAAGCAGTATTATGTCAAAAAAAATGGATTCCTATCATTAAAGGCAATCGTTTAATTATCCAGTCCTTTTTTGCGGTAGGCATAAGCAAAAATCCCGCCGCTTACAAGTATCCAGACCAGTATGACGCCAAGATTGAGGATGCTCTCACTGTTAAAGCTTTCTCCGTTAAACCTGCTTCTTAGTAAAACGAACAAATTGTGATTGGGAAGAAACTGAGCTATTTTTTCAAGCACGGGATTAAAGGATGCAAACATGGGGATCATCAGGAAAAACATGATTATGGGCACACCCAGAACACCTGTGGCCATTTGATTGGCCGAAAGAATGCCTATAACCGCGCCTATTTCTATCATACTGATGCATACAAGGGAGCTGTAAAGAAGGTATTCGGGCAGAAAGCTCAAATCAACGCCAACAATAAGAAAAATTACCGTATTGCACGCTATTGACGACAAAAGGCTCACAAGTGCCTTTCCCGTTAAAAATTCCAAGGGAGATACGGAGGACAGCATTAATGTTCTTAAAGTATATTTTTCCTTTTCCTCCGCAATAAGCATGGCGATTACATAGCTGGACACCAGGGAGAGGCTCATGCCCAGGCAAAGCGTCAGCAAATGAATTTTCGAGATTTCCTCCTGTGTAAACAGATTGGTGTAAATTAAGGAAAAGGCAATAGGAAGGATACACATGAGAAGTACGTTTACATTTTTACTGAAGTCCTTGAGTTCCTTTCTTAAAAGAGCGCCTACATGCCTTAAAGAAAATTCCATTACAGTTCCCTCCCGGTAATACCTAAAAATATCTTTTCCAAATTGGGCTCCTGGGAATGGATTGCACGAACGCGGCCTTCCTTCATCCATTCGCCTATTTTCAAACCGCCGTCAGCATTGTTGGTCACAAAAACAGGCTCGGCTTCATTATCCAGTACCACCTTAACCATATCACCCGCATACTTGAGCTTCAAATCATCAGGCTTTCCCAGCTCCACAATCTCGCCGCTGTTAAGGAAAGCAACTCTGGCACAGAGCTTGTCGGCTTCATCCATATTATGAGTTGTAAGGAATATGGTGGTGCCTTCCTGATTGAGCTTCCTGAGCAGATGATGTATTTCCTGAGTAATGCCGGGGTCCAGAGAGGAGGTGGGTTCATCCAGGAATAAAAGTCTGGGCTTATGAAGAACGGTTCTGGCGAGCATGAGCCTTTGCTTCATGCCCCGGGAAAGCTTTTTGGCCTCCTTCTTCATTTGATCGGCCATACCCACTCGCTCCAGTACTTCCATTATCTCATTTTTTCCCACTCCATGTATCCGGGCGAAAATTTCCAGGTTTTCATAGACGGAGAGCCGTTCATAAATACCGCTGGAATCAGAAAGAACTCCAATTTGACCCATTATATCCTTTTTTTCCTTAAAAAACTCTTTGCCGAATACACGAACCTCACCGGCGGTTTGACGAAGCTGTGCGGTAAGAATTTTAATGGCGGTAGTTTTACCCGCGCCGCTGGGTCCCAAAAATCCGAAAACCTCGCCTTCCTCCACATGGAAGGATAAATTTCTGAGAGCCGTTGTTTCCTTAAACTCTTTTTTTACGTTTT
>JAFADM010000318.1 GCA_023424865.1 Bacillota bacterium
ATTGATGGCGTAAAGGACGCGTTCTTTGATGAAATGGTGGAAATCACCGTCGGAAAGAAGAAGCGTATGGGCCGTATTATCGAAATAGCGGGGGAGGCCTGCGTGGTTCAGGTTTTTGAAGGTACCAGAGGCTTGTCTTTGGACAACACCCGTTCCCGCCTTCTGGGAAAACCGTTAAAAATGCCTCTCTCCAAGGAAATTCTCGGTCGCGTGCTGGACGGTATGGGCCGTCCTGTGGATGGTTTGGGTGAAATTTACCCTGAAAAAAGCTGGGATATCAATGGTATGCCTATGAATCCTGTGGAGCGTGAATACCCCAGAAACTTTATTCAGACAGGTATCTCCACCATAGACGGTCTGTCCACACTTATCCGGGGTCAGAAGCTGCCGGTTTTCTCCGGAAGCGGCCTGCCTCATAATCAGCTGGCTGTACAGATTGTTCGCCAGGCCAAGATTGCGGATGAGAACGGTGAGTCCAATTTTGCCATTGTCTTTGCCGCCATGGGTGTTAAATATGACGTTGCCGAGTACTTCAAGAGCAGCTTCCAAAAAAGCGGCGTGCTGGACAGGGTTGTTATGTTTTTAAATCTGGCCAACGACCCGGTGGTTGAACGTATCGTCACTCCCCGCTGTGCCCTGACAACGGCCGAATATCTCGCCTACGAACGTGGGATGCATGTTCTGGTTATTTTAACGGACATGACAGCCTATGCGGAAGCCCTGCGTGAAATTTCCTCCTCCAAGGGCGAAATTCCTTCCAGAAAAGGCTTCCCCGGTTATCTTTACAGCGATTTGGCTTCCATTTATGAGAGAGCCGGTATGATTCGGGGCCGGAAGGGCTCCATTACTCAAATTCCTATTTTAACCATGCCCAATGACGATATCACACACCCTATTCCCGACCTGACAGGGTATATTACCGAAGGTCAGATTGTTCTTGACAGAAATCTGTCTCAAAAGGGTGTCTATCCTCCCGTATCCATTCTGCCGTCCCTGTCACGTCTTATGAAGGACGGTATCGGAAAGGGCTATACCCGTGAGGATCATCCTGCGGTAGCCAACCAGCTTTTTGCCTCCTATGCACGCGTACAGGAGGTTAGAGCTCTGGCATCCGTTATCGGTGAAGAGGAACTCAGTGATATAGACAAGAAGTATATGCGCTTCGGCCGTATTTTCGAGGCTGAATTTGTTGCCCAGGCCTTTGAAGAGGGTCGGGACATAAGTCAGACACTGGATTTGGGCTGGCTGCTTCTGGGTCTTCTGCCCAAGGAGGAGTTGGATAGAATTTCGCCGGATATGCTGGAAAAATACTATATCGAGCCCAACGAAAGTGAGGGAAAGTATAAAAAATGGACATGACGCTTTTCCCTACCAAGGGTAATCTTATCCTGTCGAAAAACACCCTGGCCCTTTGCCGTCAGGGCTACGAGCTGCTGGACAAGAAGCGGAACATTCTTGTGCGCGAAATGATGAATCTGGTAGACAAGGCCAAAAAGGTACAGGAAGAGATTAACGTGGATTTTGAAGAGGCCTATCAGGCCCTTCAGGATGCCAGCGTCAGCATGGGTATATCCGTTGTGGAGCAAATCGGTTTTGCTATTCCTGAAAGTGACAGTCTCCAGATACGCGTTCAGAGCGTCATGGGTGTTGAAATTCCCATCGTAACGCTTAATGATGTTCAAATGCAGCCCCAATACGGCTTTCGCATGACCAATGCCCGTCTGGACATTGCCAGGCAAAAGTTTGAGCGGGTAAAGCTTCTTATGGCTGAGCTGGCTGAAATTGAAAATGCCGTATACCGGCTTGCCACCAATATCCGAAGAACCATGAAGCGCACCAATGCGCTTAAGAACATAATGATACCAAAATATGAAAATATAACAGTTACGATAACCAACGTGCTTGAGGAGAAGGACAGAGAAGAATTTTCCCGGCTTAAGGTTATCAAGAGTATGAAGCAAAAACAGAAAGAAAAACAGTAAATTATTTCCCTGCGGCACTAAAACTGGGCCGCGGGGAGACGGAGGCGGAAACGTGCCCCTTACGGGCTACAGTAGAGATAAAGATATTCCCTGTAATCTCCGATATTGTCATTAGTTACGTGTCTGTCCAAATTAAATGAGGAATTTCGAGAAGACTGGTAGATATTTTACCCGGAACGCCGAATTTCAGCGGTTCAACATGTAAAACAGTTGTTTGAACTAATGAATGAGGTGCATAAGCGGTGGTTTATGCTATGGTAGGGTGTTAGAGAGAGATGTAAACAAAATAAAAAATCATTTAATATCTGCTTTATCTGCTTTTAGTTTTTAGGGGGTTTATTATGGACATTGGTACGATTATTGGCCTGATTATCGGTTTTGCAGGTGTTTTGGCGGGCTTCCTTGAGGAAGCACATTGGAATTTTGGCGCGCTGGGCGGATTAGTTCAGATTGCGGCAGCGTTCATCGTCTTTGGTGGTACCATAGGCGCTGTTTTTATTTCTTTTCCTTTAGAGGATATCAAAAGGATCCCAGGAGCACTTAAGCTTATCTTTTCCAAAGTGGAACTGGATGAAGCAGGTACCATCCGTCTCATTATTCGTCTTGCTGAGCAGTCCAGAAAGGAAGGCCTTCTAAGCCTTGAGAAGGAAGCTCAGTCTATTGAAAATCCGCTTATTAAAAAGGGCCTGATGTTGGTTATCGACGGTGTGGAGCCTCAGCTTGTGCGTGATATTCTGGATGCGGATGTGGAAATCCGGGAAAGAAGGCACGAAAGCGCCATTAAAATCTTTGAGGCCGCCGGCGGCTATTCACCCACCATGGGTGTTGTGGGTACCGTTATGGGAATGGTTAACATTCTGGGGGATTTAGGCGACGCCAATATGGAGAAGATGGGTAAAAGCATTGCGGTTGCCTTTATTGCCACCTTTTATGGTGTTCTCTTTGCAAACATCATTTATTTGCCTATGGCAGGAAGACTGAAGGCAAAGGCTCAGAAGGAGAGAAACCTTAATGAGATCGTGGTTGAAGGTCTGTTATCCATCTTAAACGGTGAAAACCCGAGAATCATTGGTGACAAGCTGAATCTTGCCGTCTACGAACAGTCAGACAAGAAAGCAACCGGCAATGCCGAGGCGGAAGGACGCACGTCATGAAGAAAAAAGCCAAGGCACCGGAAAAGGAAAACAGTGAACGCTGGGTTTTGACTTATGCCGATGTTATGAATCTTCTTCTTATTTTCTTCATTATTCTTTTTGTAATAAGCCAGGTGGATACGGATAAATTTGAGGAGCTTTCCGACTCTCTTGGAAAGGCCTTCAGCTTTGGCTCCTCCAATTCAGGGGAAAGCCTCATTACCCTGCCCAACGGTGGTACCGAGCTCCAAAGTGGCATACCGGGTGTATCCGGCGGCAGTGGAGGGAAAAGTGAAGAAGAGCAGATGGAGGATGTCCGGAAGGAAATAGAGCAAAGAGTTGAAG
>JAFADM010000391.1 GCA_023424865.1 Bacillota bacterium
TAGTAGATGAAAAGGACAGCTTTTCCTTTACCCTTTTCGTTGACGATTCTCAGGAGGATGACGATTATGTCATACTCGATCTTCTTGAGAAGCAGACCGGTATTAAGGTGGAGCTTATGAAATACCCTTATGCCGTGGCTCAGGAAAAGCTTGCGCTGCAGCTCAACTCCGGGGACTATGCCGACTGTATCGGCGGCTGGACCCTTTCTGCCAACAGCATTTTGACCTACGGCATGGAGGAAGGTGTTTTCATTCCTCTGGAGGAGTATTTTGAAAAGTACTGCCCTAAAATTACTGAGATTCTTAATCTTGAAGGTGTCCGGGAAACCATGACCACACCTGACGGACATATTTACTCCATACCTTACGCTCTTTCAGCGCCGGAGGTTTCCTTCAACCCTTACATCAACACTACCTGGCTCAAAAACGTAGGCATGGAAATGCCCACTACCACAGAGGAATTACGGGAAGTGCTGAGAGCCTTTAAAACAAAGGATGCCAACGGAAACGGCAATCCCAACGATGAAATTCCTTTCACCACAGGACCGGATAATAAGCACTTGGGCGAGCTGGCAGGCTGGTTCGGCATGTCCGTCAACGACGAGGGCTTTACCATGGTTGACGGAAAGCTTGCCTTCGGCGCAAATACCGAGGAATACAAGAACGGCATTAAATTCCTTGCAAGCCTTTACGCCGAGGGACTTATCGATAATGAAATGTTCACTCAGGATTCCGCACAGTGGAAAGCCAAGGGCGGACAGAACCTCTATGGCGTAAGCATCATGTACGGAAGCGGCGATATCATGCCCTATGACGCGGGAACAAAGCCGGAATGGGAGCCTTTGCCTGTTCTTAAGGGCTCCGACAGCGTTAAGCCGGTTTTCCTTCGTGAAACCTACGGAACCACCGTATTGAAAAACCAGGTTGTTATTACCGACAATGCTAAAAACCCTGAAATTATTTGCCGCTGGTGGGATAATCTTTTCGAGCTTGAAAATTCCATTCAGACCCACAACGGACCTCTTGGCATTACGCTTATCAAGGGCGACGACGGAAGCTATACACGGATTGATACATCCAAAACCTTCAGCGAAGCGGATCAGAAGCTCTATGACTGGGGTAATCTCTTCCCGCAGTCCCTGCCCCGTTACGTTCCTAACGGCTTCAAAATAAAGGAAGAAGTGGAAACCTACCAGGAGAAGCCTGTGGTTGACGCTCTCTACGCGCCTTTCCTGACAGAAGCCATTCCTCAGTACTGGGCAAAAGCGGAGGATGCCACGAAGCTGGCCGATCTTTCTACCGCCATTAAGGATTACATTACCCAGAAGAAGGCGGAGTGGATTTCAGGACAAACCGATATTGACAAGGATTGGGATGCTTATCTTGCTCAGCTTGAAAAGCTGAAGCTTCAGGAGCTGATTGAAATTCGCACCAGCGTATTAAATTAAGCTTTAGAGAAAAACGGCACCTCGGCGGTGATCGAGGCGCCGTTTTTTCTTGCATTTGGAGCTGCCCACGGCTAAAGCACCGGGGAAAGGTAAGGGGGAGTTAGTGTGACCGAATATGTCATAGGCCTTGGAACTGTGACGCTTGACAGCAGGGGCTGGATTATCGCATTAAAAGATGGCGGTGGCATGGAGCTTTTGCCTGACAGCTTTAAAAACCATCCTTTTCTGAGGATGGGCAACGGGGGAAAGCTATTTTTTCCTGTTGCGTTTTCCGGTACAGGAGAGTACATGGCTTTTTACTTTGAAAACGGGGAAGTGGTGAAGCTATCCTGCAGGCCAAAGGAAGGGTATACGGTTTTCAGGGTTGAATCAGTACCCGCACGCTGCGAGGCTTTGGTATTCGGCCCGTTTCTCACCGGACTAAAGGATGTTATCGGCGATATTGTGGGAGTGGTACAGGGGAAAAACCAGGCTATGGGCGTACAGGCCCTTAATCTGAAAACCCTTGGAGGATTTCCTGTTGAGTACGAAAAGGATGTGGATGCCCGCGTATCCCGTCAACCTGTTTCGGAGATTTCCGTGGATTCGCTTTCCTATTTCGACAGCGCAGCCTATGGCTTACAAGAAGAGGGGACACAGGGAAGCCTCCTTCAGCTTTATTGCGAAAACCGGTGCCGGGACCGCATTAAAAAGGTGATGTCTTTTTCCGGTGTTGAGGCAGGCCCAATGGCGGACAACCGGAAAGGAGCCGTATCCGAAGCGGCTTTTGCGCTTTTTATATGCCCGGCTGAGGAAGCTCTTAATACCATCGGGCAAATTGAAGTGGAGGAGGGGCTGCCTCATCCCGCCCTGGACGGAGAATGGGCCAAGCTGTCCCGAAAAGCCATGAAGTCCTATCTGATAGCCGAATTTGGCCCCGATAATTTTGAGGAGCTGCTTGAAAAAACGCTGCAGGCGGGCTTTGAAAACCTGTATCATCCGGAGCCTTTTGAAAGCTGGGGCCATTTTACTCTCAGAAAAGACTGCTTTCCCCAGGGGGATACCTCCTTGGCCAATTACTGCAAAATGGCCTCTGAAAAAGGAATAAAGCTGGGCCTTCACACCCTTTCCGCCTTTACCTCCACCTCGGATGGGTATGTTTCTCCCGTACCGGAAACACGGTTAGCCGTCCTGGGAGGCAGTGTGCTTGCCAAGCCGGCTTCGGAAACGGACCTGTGCCTGACTGTGGCCAATGGAAAGCCCTTTAAACAGGTGACAACCCTCCAGACAGTAAGGATAGGGGAAGAGCTTATTCAATTTGGAGAGGAAAGGGACGGACTACTGCTTGAATGCCAAAGAGGCGCTTGGGGAACACGGGCTTTAGCTCATCAGACGGGAGAGCGAGTTGCTCTTCTTTGTGATCATCCCTACAAGGTGTTTTTTCCTAATCTGGAGCTTCAGGCAGCCTACAGCAAAAGGCTGGGAGAGCTGTTTCGCACAACAGGCGCCGCCCAGATTTCCTTTGATGGGCTGGAGGGCTGTGCCGCTTCGGGAGAGGATGCTTACGGCATCAACCGCTTTTGCTCCGATTGCTGGGAAGAATGGGAAAGAACCGATATAATTAATGATGCCAGCCGTTTAAATCATAATTTGTGGCATATGCATACCCGGATGAACTGGGGTGAGCCCTGGGGGGCTAAAATGCGGGAAGGCATGCTTGAAGCCCGCATAAAAAATCAGGATTTCTTTAAAAGAAATTTGTTTCCCAGGATGCTGGGCTGGTTTTTAATTCGCAAGTCTGACCGCCGATTTGAGGCTACCACCCCGGAGGATATGGAGTGGGCGCTTTCCATGGCGGCAGGCTTTGACGCGGGATTTGCCCTCTCCGCTTCATCCTTGGTACTTAAAGCCAACGGCTGTGCCGATGAGCTGTTAACACTTGTTAAAAATTGGGAGTATTTACGGCTGTCCAATGTCTTTTCAGAGAAATTAAAGGAGAGGCTTCGCGACCCAAAGACGGAATGGCATCTGGAAAAGGTGGAAAAGACAGAAAAGCTTGAAGAGGTAGAAAAGACAGAAGAGTTTGAAAAGACTGACGAGGCGCAGAAGACCGAAAAGGCGACGGAACAGGCGTATTTGCTTTACCCCCTTTATATGTCGGAGCCTTTTACATTATATCAGTTGGAGCTGCAGCCGGGACAGCCGGGCGGCGCGGACTGGCTTTTAAACAATCCTTACGGCCAACAGGCCTATGATTTCCGGCTTCGGGTGGAGGGTGACGGAGAAATTCATAATCCCTCTTTTACAACAAGGCACGGAATTCTGAAATTTTCCTGTACAATAAAGGCAGGACAATACCTGTGGTATAGAGGAGAAAAGGCTTTTATTACCGATGGCAATTTCCGCCCTTTAAAAGAGGCGGTGCCGTTGGGCGAGGGTATTGTACAGGAAGGACAGCAGGCTTTTTCCTTTTCCTGCGGCTTTAACAGGGAAGAGGATTGCCAGGTGACGGTTCGCGTGTTTACACGGGGAGATCCGGAGCCTGTGCCTGAACGTTAACAGGGATAGGTCAGCTGAAAAGTTATGGGGTAAGGATTTATGCGACCCTGCTCCAGTACTCAAGGAAGCCCTATGTCCCTGCAATAAAACTTTAACCGGGAGGCCTTATTATGTATCCGCTGGGACTAAACCAAGAGCAATTGAATCAGATTGAATCGGATTTTGAAGCCCTTCCTGTCCGTGAACGAAAAGAGGAGCTGGCTTTGCTTTTTAAAAGCTGTACGATGGAGGAGGTTCTTTGCCTGAAATTTTTATACTCCTGTATGCCCGCCAGCGACCTTGTAACCTATGAATGCGGTTTTTTCCTCAAGGCGGTTCGGGATACTTTGGCTGCCAGGGAAAAGCTGCCCTGGGGAGAAAAGGTGACAGGGGAGCTGTTCTTTAATTATGTTCTTCCGGTGCGGCTGAATAACGAAAACCTTACCGACCATCGGAACGCTTTTTTTCAGGAGCTTTATCCCAGAGTGGAGCGTTTGGCGCTGGGAGAGGCGGCCCTGGAGGTGAATTACTGGTGTCTGGAGAGGGCAACCTACCGTTACACCGACGACCGGACACTTTCACCCCTGGGGGTTATAAAAAATGCATTCGGGCGCTGCGGCGAAGAGTCGGTGCTCTGTGTGTCGGCCTTAAGAAGCGTTGGCATACCGGCCCGTCAATGCTACACGCCCCGCTGGGCCCACTGTGATGACAATCACGCCTGGGTTGAGGTTTGGACCGGGGAGGGCTGGCATTTTATCGGCGCCTGTGAGCCGGAGCCGGTACTGGATAAGGGCTGGTTTGTGGAAATCGCCAGACGGGGTATGCTTGTTCACGCAAGAGCGTTTACCCATATTGCCTCCGAGCCTGAAATAACAAATCAAACCCCAGTGGTATGCCAGATAAACCTGTTGAACCATTATGCAAGGGTTAAACGCCTGAGTGTTGAGGTCACCTTTCACGGCATTCCGGTGGAGGGGGCGGAGGTACAATTTCAGCTTATTAATTTTGCCCAGCTTTTCCCGTTGGCCTCCATAAAGACGGATACCTCCGGAAAGGCCTGCCTTGTAACCGGCTATGGGGATTTGTACGTCCAGGTTATTTACGATAATTGTTATCTGTATAAGAAGGCGGACCACGCCTGCACCCAATTGGCCTTCAGGATAGAGAACGCCGTAGCTTATGAATCCGGGGTTATGGAGCTGGATATGGTGCCTCCGCCTGCCTTGCCGGGAGAGGAGCCTTATGTGAGTCCGGAGCTGGATAGGCTCCACAAGGAGCGGATTGAAGCTGCCGAGGCCTGCCGTAAAGCCTATGAAGCCACTTTTTTGCGGGATGAAAAAGCAAACCGGGCTTCCGAAGACTTTAATGAGATGAAAGACAGCGTTGCATCCCTTTTATTAAAAGCCAACGGTAACTGGGAGGAAATTCTGGACTTTTTACGTCAGGAGAACGGTGCTTCCTTAAAAGACAAGGTGGCTCTTCTTTCTTCCTTGAAAGAAAAGGATTTGTCGGATACCGGAGCCCGGCTTCTTGCCGGCCATGTGCTGGGAGCCCTGCCTTATAAGGCTGCTTATCCGGAAGAGCTGTTTGTACCCTACGTGCTTTGCCCACGGGTGGATTTTGAGCAGCTGACGGATTACAGAGAGAGTATTGCTAATTATTTAACAGAGGAACAAAAGGCCGATTTTCGTGAAAATCCAAGGAAGGCTTACCTTTTTGTACAAACCCGCGTGGCTGATTGCGGAGAGAGAGACTATGCCACTATTACGGCGTCCCCCTGGGGGCTTCTGCATTATGGTTATGGCAGCGCGCTTTCCAGAAATATTCTATTTGTCGCCCTGTGCCGGACCCTTGGGGTACCGTCCCGGTTAAGTCCCGTGGACAAAGCTCCTGAATTCTGGCAGGAAGGGTGGCACCGGTTAAAGGCCGTGGAACCGGAGTCAGATAACAATTGTGATCTTGTTCTTATTAAGGATCAAGAGGAAGAGCCTTATGTGTATGAAAAGAATTTGACGGTGGCACGTCTGGAAAACGGCGTTTACCGCAATCTGGGTTTACACCAAATTGCTTTTACAGGCAGGCGCGTCTGTTACAGCCTGGAAGAGGGACATTACCGGGTAATGACGGCCAACCGGCTGCCTGACGGTACGGTTCTGGCAGAGCTTACCCATGTCCGGCTGGAAAGGGGGCAAACTGCGGAAGTGCTGCTGCGGCTGAGAAAAGCACAAGCAGTGGAAGGAAAAAGCCTTCCCATGCCAATAATCAATGTTATGGCGGATGATGTAAAAACCACCATTCAAAAGCTCATTCCCAAGGGGCAAACCTGTGCCCTGGCTTTTATTGAAACGGGGAAGGAGCCTGTAGAGCATCTTTTAAATGAAATTTCCGAGCAGCATAAGGCGTTTAAGGTCTATGGACAAAGGCTTGTGTTCATTTGCATGAGCCGTGAGGATCTTGGCTATCCCTTGCTGGCAAGGGTTCAACAGGCTTCGGGCATACGGGCTGTTGTGGCACAGGGAGAAGCCCTTGTGGCGGTGATAAAGGCGCTGGAGAGCCCAAGCAGAACCCTGCCGCTGGTAGTGGAGCTTGATACCGAAGGCCTCTGCACCTTTCAAAGCTCCGGCTATAATGTGGGGACAGGGGATCGGCTGCTGAACCATTTCCGCGCCGGAATTCCTATGAAAGGTGATTCTTAAGTTTGCCCCGTAAAGAGTTGAGAGGAGGGCTTGTTTATGATGCAGAATGGTTTTCAAAGGCGAAGCTGGGGATATTCATCCATTACGGAATCTACGCGGTGGGGGATGTATCGGAATCCTGGAGCTTTCATAACGGCCAGATTTCATATGAAAACTATATGAAGCAGTGCGAGGGGTTTACCGCTTCCCGGTATAACCCGGAGGCATGGGCGGAGCTTTTTAAAAAGGCGGGAGCCAGGTATGTGGTATTAACCGCCAAGCATCACGACGGCGTGGCGCTTTTCGATACCGGGTACAGCGATTTGAGCGTGGTAAAGAAAACGCCGCAAAGCGGGATTTAATTGGGCCTTATGTTAAGGCTATGAAGGAAACGGGCTTGAAAACGGGCATTTATTATTCCCTCCTTGACTGGTCGGATCCCCGTTACCGTTCGGTTTATCCCGAGGGAGCCAATCCCGCGGACCATTTAAAGGATATTTATGCTACTCCTGGGGGAGGACCGGAGGATCCGGAGGCCTGGGAAGCGGCAGCACCCTGTCGGAAGACGGCTCCGTGCTTTACCTTTTTGTGTACGACCAGCCCATGGAATACCTTTGCGTCAAGGGAATAAAAACTCCGGCGAGAAGGATAACCGTTCTTCATACGGGAGAGGCGCTTACATGGCGCTATACCGGGGCGCTTCCCCGGAGCGGAATACCGGGTACCCTCTGGATTAAGGCGGATGAAATGAAGCTCCATCCCCTGACTACGGTTTTGAAGGTGGAGCTGGAAGGCCCCATAACCTATAATCTGGGGCATGGGGAGATAAGTCAGAATTGAAACCGCAGAATTTGGGAGAACATCTTAAGCATATTAAAAACACTATGAAAGTATAGGGTTTTGAGAGGTAGTGATTGTATGAGCAGCCGTATTCCCGCACCCCATATGCCGGTTTTTAATCCGGAGGTTTACTTTTGCCGCCGGGCCGCACACCCGTTTACCCTGGACGGCAATCTGGAAAAGGCTTTTTGGGAAAGCGCAGCATGGACTAAGGATTTTGTGGATATCGAAGGGGATATCCGTCCCAGGCCCAGGTTTCAGACCCGGGTAAAGATGCTTTGGGATGATAACGCTATTTATTTCGGCGCGGAGCTTTGGGGGGATGAAATCTGGGCTCATGTGACCCAAAGGGATGATGTTATCTTCAGGGACAATGATTTTGAAATCTTTATTGACCCGGATTCCGATACCCAATGCTATTGTGAATTTGAGATGAACGCCCGCAATACGGTGTGGGATCTTTTGCTTACCAAGGCCTACCGGGACGGCGGAAAGCCGGTTAACAGCTTTGATATAAAGGGATTGGAGAGCGCTGTGAAAATTGACGGGGATTTGAATAATCCCTATGGCTCCAATACCCGGTGGACCTGCGAGGTGGTTATGTCCTTCACCTCGCTTATGGAATGCGTGGGTCAGGGGAAGGATAAACCTGCGCCGGGCGATTTTTGGCGTGTGAATTTTTCCCGGGTTCAGTGGACAGTGGATGTTATTGACGGCCAATATATTAAAAGAACGGATCTCCTGTCGGGC
>JAFADM010000395.1 GCA_023424865.1 Bacillota bacterium
GTCGCGGTTTCCATAGTATGTATGAAGGGACAGATACTCTACATGCTCATAGGTATGATCAAGCACAGTTGCTTCCCAATCGGCAAAGGTGCTCATGCTCCTGGTAGAGCTGCCGCAGGCAACAAGCTCAATGCTGGGATCTACCCACTTCATGGCTTTTGCCGTTTCACAGGCAACACGACCGTATTCTTCCGCTGTCTTATGTCCTATTTGCCAGGGACCGTCCATTTCATTGCCAAGGCACCAAACCTTGAACTGATGAGGCTCGGAAGTACCGTGTGAAATGCGCAGATCGCTGTAATAGGCGCCTTTTGGATGATTGCAGTATTCAACCAGGTTACGTGCTTCCTCTATGCCCCTTGTACCCAAATTAACGGCCATCATGACCTTGGAATTGGCTTTTTTAGCCCATCGCGCAAATTCATTGGTTCCAACCTCATTGGGCTCAATGGTTGCCCAGGCAAGCTCGGTGCGACGAGGCCGCTTGGCCACAGGGCCAACACCGTCTTCCCAATTGTATCCGGAAACAAAATTGCCTCCCGGGTAGCGAACGATTGGAACATTCAGTTCCTTTACCAGATCAATGACATCCTTTCGAAAGCCTTCTTCATCCGCCTGAGCATGGGAGGGTTCATAAATTCCTCCATATACCGCTCTTCCCAGGTGCTCGATAAATGAGCCGTAGATTCGTTTGTCTACCTCTCCGATGACAAAGTCCCTGCTTACAATGATTTTTGCCTTTTTCATTTCGTTCCTCCTCGTATAAGTTTAAGTCCTGATATGGATTATTTTTATCCTGATAAGCATTTGAGTTATGTATCGAGTTATGTATTGAGTTATTAATATAATTATTAATCAGTTAATATTATGTTTGATTAGATTCTATATCCATCCATCTCTGATGTCAATAAAAACTCATCAAATCAGCAATTTACACCCTTTACATCATAACACAAGTAATTTATACTTTTATTAATCACAAGGAGCTTTAAGGAATGAAAATAGATACCTCCACCCGCTGGCTTCCGGTTTACGAAGCCCTTGCAAGCGAAGTAAGACTGAAAATAATTGAGCTGCTGGCTCAAAGGTCCATGAATATCAAGGAAATAGCCGGTGAGCTTAATTTAAGCAGCGCTATCATCACCATGCATATTAAAAAGCTTGAACAGGCTTCTATCATTAAATGTGTACGAAATTCAACCCGTAATGCGGTTCAGAAGCTTTGCTCCCTCTCCATGGATTCGCTTGAAATTGAATTTCCCGGAAAGCCGGTTAACGGACTTAAGCACCATGGATTTTCCGTACCGGTAGGCCACTATACGGATTTCAGCATCACTCCCACCTGTGGTCTGGCAACCGCAGAAAAGATTATAGGCCATTTTGACGATCCACGCTCCTTCTGGGAGCCTGAAAGGGTTAATGCCGAAATTGTATGGTTTACTCAAGGCTATGTGGAATACAAGCTTCCTAATTACCTTCTGTCGGATCAGGAGCCTAAAGAGCTGGAAATTTCACTGGAGCTCAGTTCGGAAGCACCGGGTATAAATAACAACTGGCCCTCGGACATTACCTTTTTTCTAAATGGCGAAAGGCTCGGAATGTGGACAAGCCCCGGGGATTTCGGAGGCAGCCGTGGTAAATTCACACCTATATGGTGGAGTATGGATGTGGCCCAATACGGGCTTTATAAAAGGATTCGCATCAATGATGAGGGCACCTTCATCGACGGGATGAGGGTTTCCGATGTTACCCTTTCCCATCTTAATCTAAGACAGAAGTCCATGACCTTTCGAATTGCGGTACTTGAGGAGTCGGAGCATGTGGGCGGTGTTACCCTTTTCGGAAAGGAATTTGGTAATTATAACCAGGACATTGTTTTTAAGCTTTATTACAAGCAGTCTCTTCAGGCCATACCTTAATGTCAGGGTTTTAAAAGACTTAATGCCTTGTTGTCCAGAGGGATTTATTTAAAAAATCTCATCTGCTGCAGTTTTATGCCTAAGCGTCTTAAGCTTTTTTGAAATCCGCTCCCATTATTCGGGATCAATTGAATATTGCATTTATGAGCGATTGTCTCAACCACTTCCTCAATCGACAGCTCATCCGTGTAAATATGTTCGCGGAATACTTCTGCCGAAAGTCCCTTAAGGCATCGATCAATCTGCCTGGCCCCCCATGACCCCGCCCCATCCCCTCTGCTCTTAAGTCTTTTCAACAAGGTTTTTTTGGAGGCCATAAGAGCAAAATGCTTTATTTCCATTCCCTCGCTACGCAGTCGGCCAGCAATTTCATTAAAATAGTCCGGATTAACAATGGTCATAGGAATGAGGATCGTACCGGTATAATTCTCTCTTAAATATTTAATAAATGAATAATTAAGCTCCCTCCATATGCTATAATCCTGAAAATCATTCTTCTGTATCCCAGACGGAATGTTTCTGCAAATGAAGAACCCCATATTTTCAGGATCATAAATGAAAGAATCCGGCAGTCTACGGTTTAGCTCATAGGCCGTTTGAGTTTTGCCCGCTCCAAAGGCGCCGTTTATCCAAATAATCACTCCATCACCTCAGACGTCCCAAAACCGCCTGTAACAGCATCCTTATAGCACTTCCATTCATAGAAATCTTCTTGTGGATTACCATTGTCAAAATCCATGAAATCCCCTGAAGATGAATCTATTGCCTTCCAGGAGGTCTTTATGCAGATATTCCGTATATTATCAATGGGAGCTTTGGAAACGCTATTTATTCCCTCGGGTACTTTCATAAAAAAGACATCCCAGCTCATGTCGTTACCTCCCCGTTAATTGAATAGAGCATCAAAGATTTTCATCATCCCCATTGACTTTACCGAGTATTATTTCTTTAATTTTTTCGAAATCAACAGGGGTGTAATCAATACATTCCACGCTGACATTATAAAATTGTCTGCTGTCGTATCTTAAATGGTGAATATGTCCGTGAATATTGGCATAGGGCATATTTTCGTTTAAGTAAAGGGGTTCATGTGAAAGAATATAAAATTCATTGTAAATAATGGGGTATTGGTATACCTCCTGGAATCCGGCATCCTTCCACCAGGTAAGCGATCTGTCTTTGTCATGATTTCCAATGATTAATGTCTTATAGCCTCTGAGTCTGTTGATGATATCCCTGGTTTTATCCTTGTTATAAAAGGAAACGTCACCTAATATAAAAACCTTATCATCTTTATTCACCGTCTTATTCCAATTATTTACAATAGTATTATCCATATCTTCAACAGTAGAAAACGGACGGTTTTCATACTTCATTATATTGGCATGTCCGAAATGCATATCGGATATTAAATACACCTTTGCCATGTTTAAGACCTCACTAAATGATTTTTGCTGGCTCGCCCCAGCTTTTTTAATTCTCTTAACGTACTGCCGTCATATATCTGTTGTACAGATGGCTGCACTCTTTCATACACTCAAGGTATAATACCCTGATTTTTTCGTCGGGACAAACTCTTAAATAGGCTTCCTTTTCAAGTAGAGATATAAGAGGCTTTACAACCAAATAGTAGCACTGATCTTTATCCTGTCTGAGCTTCTCGAGGTAATGGGCCAAAAGCGGTTCATAGGCTTGCCCTGCCACTCGGAAATCACACAATTTCAGCAAGTCATAAAAGAAACTTCTTATATTAACGGAGAAATTCTTCCCGTGCCTTTCTTTGCCTTCTATACTATAGTATACGCCAAAGGGAGTCTCCCAAAGCATTCCCTTTACATTAGTTCTTCTCATTGCACACGTATACCATGCTTGTACTTCCTCATATTTGTCGGTCCCAAGTGCCTTATATTCCTGGGTATAAAGCCAAAAGCGACTGTTTGCAACATAATCAAAAATTGCTTCGTTTTGTTCAACGGAATCCGTACAGGTTAACGAACACCAGCAAATATAATTATTATCTACCCTGCCTATAATGCAAAGTTCTTTTTCTTTGCCTATGTGCAGCTCAAGAAACACCTCTTTGCCGGATAAATCATAATTGGGGGTTACCCTATTGCCTTTATTGACCAAATTAAGCTTCTCAATATCACCGGTATTCATTTAATCACCTATTTAATTTAGCATATTTAAAGTATATCTACCTTATCAATTTTATTTAACTTATCAATTTTATTTAATTTATCAATTTTATTTAATTTATTTATCTTTTTAGTACGAACCAATTACATATGCCTCTTTTCCAGTACACTTCTTTGTCTGTATTATCTGTATTATCCGTCCACTTATATTTCAAGTTCTTTCATTATACTTTTACAAATCTCCGCAGCGCTGTGAAATCTTTCAAAATGCTCAAAGGTTACATCCTCTGCCTCTGTGTCTGAAAGGTAGAGAGACACTTCCGCAAAGGACTTTGCTGCCGGGATATTATTAAGGTCATAGGACAGGTAGATAAGCCCGCTTCGCAGCTTTCTTTGTGCTCTTCCGTTAATGGTCTCAGAAACGATAACCTTTTCTTTCTCGTAAATTTTGTCGCGAATAAATTGCGTCGCTTCCAGCATTTTAAGTAAAACCTTTTCACTTCTTAATTGTACCGTTAAGTTCGCCATATTACTGTGAATAACCCAAAGAACCGTATCCCTTTTTTCCATCATAACAGCATCATAATAGTCGTTAAAGCTTTCCAAGGTCCATTGTATTTCCTGCTGTTTGGATATATTCAGTAGTTTATATTCATCATACCTTTGAGGGTATTCCCGAAGCATATGAAAATGCATGCATCCCATGGATTTAAAATAAATTTCAGCCTCATATACAGTGCTAATCGAATCGGAAAACATTATAACCCCACTTATTAGTTTATTAACTCATTAACTCTTTAACTTGTTGGAATTAGCTTCGTTATTCTTTCAATTATATTAACTTAAATGGCCTTAATGGCTTTCTATAGGTTTCCCCTGGGTTACTACTTATATTTTATATAATTTAGCTTATAGCTCCATATCTTTGGATTATATCTGAAACACATTCCCGGGACCAGCTCCTGTCATTTTCGTAACTTGACAGCTCGGGTCTGAAGTACCAGCTAAAAAAATCCTCTGCTGTTGTTGGAAATTTTCTATATTCCCATGCTCCATCGTCTGTAAAAATAAATCCTTTTGTAAGCTGGGCAAGGGATGCGGCAATAATTCCGTATGTAAGATTAACCATTGAGGGTTGTCCCACTGACCTTCTAAAATACCAGTAATAGCCCAGTTTCAGACTATCCTGAATATGATTTTCTATGGCTTTAGCCCTCATGTTGCTTGCAAGCTCAGCCTCCCATACATCCTTGTCCAATTCATACAACCTGCGAAAATAGGAATCACTGCCTCCCATTTCGGATCCAACGGTAAACCAGGCATAACGGGTATCATCGAATTTGAAGGGCTTTTTCAAGTCCAAATGGAGTACCTTATTTGTCATGCACTCCCGCAACTCAACATTTACAGCTATATCTGCATGAACATGAATTGAAGACAAGTAGACCTTCAGTCTTTCATTGGACAAATTTACAACTTGGTTAAAGGATGGAATCTCGCTCGTACCTGGATAAACCTCAAAGGCTGTACTCATAAATAACCTCTTTCATGCAAAAATATATTTATAAGCTTTTTTCTGCGGACTCCGATGCTGCGAAAAATGCTTTTAAAAGAATCCGAAAATGAAAGACCAGGGCAACTTTTATACTTCCTATTGACTCCCATTGGACATCCTTTATATCAGCATTATGACTATTTGAGAATTGAAACTAATACTCACCATTGTATTCGATAAAACTTGTCGTTTTCACAAGATTAACATGATAGGGTATATATATGGTTTTTGATAATGGGGTAAGACTTTGTATAAAATCAATTGCGGCACCCACCAACTCATCCGATGAAAATATATTTTCATCCAAATAACCACTCAATAGTCCCCCATCTCCTTTAATTTTAAGGAGAAGATAGCCGTAACCAGGATCTACGATAACCAGATTGACAATCTGATCCTCTTCGTATTCATTGGATTTATCATAAAAACGTATTAAAAGATCCTGATTTTTTTGAAACACTTCCACATCGCAGGAGAAGGTTCCATATTCGAATTTCATCTAACTTTTACCTCACTACAAAAGAATACACTGGAAGTTTACCTTAATTATTATAAAATAATGCCATCCATTTCCAGCTCTTTTAACCCAATATTCAACTTCTCCAGGCTATATACTCTTAGATACCACTTTGTTGTAGCACAGAATCTATTATTTTCAGAAAATAGCAATTTGTCCGTAAAAAGTATTTGTTTGATTAACTCTCTATTTTTACATTTTTCTCTCTTATCATTAGATAAGCCCATGTCTATAAAATATCTCCGCTCGCTTTTCTCTATAAAATGCCTCGCTCAGTAATTTAATTTTTAGTCAAAATAACTTCATATACTTTTAAAGCATCTTCATAACGTTCATTATCAGAATTATAAGAATTATCAGAATTTTCAGCGAGTACAGCAGGTATGCCATCATGGTATTTATAGTTAAGAAAGTCTTCAATAATTTCATTTAGAGATTCCACAAAATATAATTTACTTTTGAAGGGCAACTCGTTATGGCATAACGATATTAAATTAAATCGTAATTGTCCGGCCTGCCAATCAAACCACAAATAAAACCTCATACCCCTTATTGTTTCTTGTTGCCTAATTTGCTGTTCTCTATTCGCAATTACTTTGTTCAAAAAATCATTTAGATCTTTTATACTCAATTGCTGTGAGGTATCCTGACTGATCGAAATACTCCACATATTATTTCTAATTTCCTGTTCTAAATCATCAGCGGATAATCCAATAAATATTTTATCATTAATAATATCCTCAACAGATTTTAAGAATTCTTCCTTTGTCATCCTTATAAATCCCTTTTGTTAACCTTCCTGAACTATTGCTGCGATAGCATTAACATAAATTCATATTAATTCATATTAATTCATATTGTTTCTAGTTTTAAATTTTATGTAATTCAATTACTTATGAAAATAAATATTTTTTCAAATACTTCATCCGCATAGCTCCCATACTCGATATTGTACTTAGCAATCAACTTAAAAAAAATTTCATTATTAATTACGTTTCTTTTAATATTGGTACACTTTGCATTTAAATAATCGTCTATAAACATTACTTTTTCCCAATCTCTAAATTCCTCGGAATTTCTTAAATCAATTTTTCTCTCATCAT
>JAFADM010000363.1 GCA_023424865.1 Bacillota bacterium
TTTTCCGTTTGCATTAACATTGCCTTTGCTTCCGGAATCCCAAATTTGACTGTAATCCATTTTGCCGACAAAACCGCCTGCATAGGCCTTGGAAGCACTTGAATCAATGTTCACGGCAACATTGACATAATTGCTGATAACATTGGTTCGAATAAGTTCCCCCGCTAAACCTCCGGCCATAATCGCAACTTCATTATTTCCGGAAGCACTTCCCGTAATAATTCCCTGACTGATACAGTTTTGAATTGTGCTTATGAAGTAAGTTTGAGCCGCACCTATACTGGAGACTCCTGCTATGCCCCCCAGGCGGACCCAATCTCCCGCTCCGGATACCGTTAAGGTAATATTAGTGGCGCCACAACCCGCAATGGAACCGGTGTGCGGCCTGTCACCGGGAATGACTGAACCGTTGCTTCCTACAATACCCCCAACCGCGACGTTGGAGCCATCCACCAGGAATGTGCCTTGAATGTTACAGCCGGAGATCTTGCCTTCATTTACTCCTGCAATGGCTCCCACATAGGTATAGTTGGTGGCTGTGCTCTGTGGGCTTATGCGTGCTGCCATGCTTAAGCTATGATTTACAGTAATGTTTACCTGTTGAAGGAACAGATTCTTTACTGCACCATTGTTGCCAATACAGCCAAAAAGGCCTCTTGTATTACTTTTATCAGCGGGAAAGCTTCGAACATCATCAATAGTTAGTCCGCTGATTGTCATAGCGGAGCCATCAAAGCTTCCCTTAAATGGATTTTCTATTGTACCTATGGGCGTCCAATTCCCGTAGCCGGAGAGATCCAGATTTCCCACCGTATTGTCAATTTTCAGGAATTGGTTCTCAAAGGAGTTCCCATCATTAACCAATTGGGCAAGTCCTGCCAGATCATCCGCGGTGGACAGAATATAGGGCTTATATTCCACACCCGTTCCGAAAGCTGCGTTGTCAAACCAGGCAGTGCTCGCCGTTCCCGCAAACGCAACCGACGGTAATAAAGAAAAAATGATAGCCAGAATAAGAACAAAGGACAGTCCTTTTTTACATAAATCAAAACAAGACTTTACGCTCATAATACCTACCCTCTTCCTGTCGTCTACTTAAACTGAAATAAAGAGCAATTAACCTCCTGTAACATCAAATTTCGATTTTTTTCTACATACTTTTTATCTTATCAATTAATTCTGAGTAAATTCTGAGTGGTATTTCCACATGCAAAATGAAAAAAGCCTCATATTTCAATGAATATGAAGGCTTTTTTCATTCTGGGAATTTGTACCATACCTTTATTTTTCTTGTCGGAAGTTAGATACTCTTTCTTTAAAATCAGGAAAGGCAGCTATCCCTAATTCCTCTTTCATTTGCTGGCAATACTTTGCATAATATCTTTTAGCCGTTCGTATATCACCCTTATAACACAGTACATCCACAAGAAGCTCGTTGCACTCTTCATTAACAGCATTCTTTTTAATTTCAAGCTTAAGGTATTTCAATGCCTCATCACTCCTGCCCATACGGCAAAGCTCCTGAACAAAGCTGCGTCTCACCTTGTTCATTAAAAGAACCAGCTCCTGATCCAGCTCTCTTGACCAGAAAGTGTCATATTGAGGCAAAAGCTCTCCCCCGTAGAGAGAAACAGCCTTATCCAGCATTTTCAGGTTACCGGTTTTCAAGCCCTCTTCCGCAGCTTCTAAAAAAACTTCAACATCTGTTTTAACCTGTTCTCCCTTTAACAAATAAGCACCCCGAGTGTATTCCACCTGAAGCATCTCATCACCGGCCTGTTCCTTTAATGTTTTACGCATTTGATAAACACAGGTATGCAGATAAGGCAGGGCTTTATCCTCGGGCATTGATAAAAAAAGCGTATCCAGCAGGACTGTTTTGTGGCTTTTCCTGCCTTTTTGAAGGAGCAGATAAGCAAACAGCTCTTCTACCTTGGACGATGAAAAAGAGACAGGTCCTGTTTTGGCTTTGGCTTCAAAACCGCCAAAGCATCTTACGAACAGTGTAGGGCTTTCCCTCGCCTTATCCCCGGCGACTGCTGAAAGCTTCTGTATTTTTTCAACTGCCTTTTGCAGGCGTTCTTTTCGTACCGGCTTCAAAAGGTAGTCATAAGCATTTAACTCAAAGGCCTCCACCGCATAGGAATCGTGGGCTGTGATGAAAACAATAGCCGTACCTGGCGATACCTCGTTGATTTTTCCTGCCAGGGTGATACCATCCAGACCGGACATATGTATGTCGAGAAAAGCGATATCCGGAAGCACTGTTCCGGCATCCGATAAAGCATCTTCTCCATAGAGATAGGTTTTTATCGATTTCACCTGTGGAATTTCGTTTAAAAGCATTTCCAGCATTCTCATCGCCGGCAGTTCATCATCAACAATTATTGCTTTCATTTTCTTGCACTCTCTTATAACTGTTTTTAGCTCATTCTTTTTTGAGGTGTTATAAAAATTTATTATACTGTTTTTAAAGAATAACGCAACGGGCTCTTTACGGAAAATCTCAGCGTGTATTAATACCGTTTATCCAGACAATAGCCTCCAGATAAGCTTTTGTTACAATCTCCTGGGAAAGGGAGAGCTTGTCCGCCAGCATCAAAAAGCTGTCCCACTGGCCTTTTTCATAAGCCAATACAAGCTGATAGCAAAGGGACATGGCACTGTCATCATAGCTTCCCATAAGAAGATCCCTTGTTTCACAGCATAGGGGCAGCTCCTTTAATATCTCCTCCATGGGACAACCCATCATCGTGTCCAGCATGGACAGAATCCCAGCCGTAAAAAGCTCATTGCTCCATTGAGCCGCCTGAGTTCTTTTGCTGACAAGCTCGAGACATTTGGCCCTTTGTGCACATAGATTTACAAGGGCATCCTGCCCCTTATCAGCTATTTTTCTTAAGATGGTGATATAAGCCCATTTTTTCAGTTCATCCATTCCCAGAAGCACGGCAGCCCTGCGAACCGAGCTTATCCGCTCCCCTCGGTAATAATAGGCGGTATTGGCTATTCTCAGTATTTCGTAAGAAAAAGCCACATCCTTTTCTATGATGGGCAGAATATCGTCAAACTGAGGCTCTTCCTTAGCGAATGCCTTCATAAGAAGGAGATGGTTCATAGCCGACTGGGGAAGGCCGCGTATGGATGAAATGACAGGCTTCGAAAAATAATAGCCCTGAAAAAGCTTATAGCCGCACCGAAGGGCCATGAGATAGTCCTCCTGTGTTTCCACCTTTTCAGCCAGGAAAAGGACCTTCTCATTGCCAAAGCTTTCGATAATCTCTTTTCTTTCCTTCTCACTGCGTGTAAGAAAAAAGTCTACTTTTATAATATTGGCCAGTTTTACAAGGTTCTCATACCCGGGACGAAAAACAAAATCATCCAAAGCCAGGGTATAGCCGCTCTGCTTGAGGCTTTTGCAGGCCGACAGGATTTCCTTGTTGGGCTCAACATTCTCAAGGATCTCCACGACAATCTGCTCTTTTGGGAAAAGCGTGGCAACACGGTGGAGCAGCATCTTTTCCGTAAAATTAATAAAAGCACGCTTGCCTCCCGTTATTTCATCCACACCCATGGATAAAAAGCCCGCCGCCATGACACTGGAGGACGCCATATCCCCATCCTTCCCATTATAGGCGTTACTTCCTTCTTCCCTGTAAAGGAGCTCATAGCCGTAGAGCTCCTGACTTTCTGATAATATCGGCTGTCTCGCAAAGAGCAGCGCCATAAACTTCTACCTCCGGGTTTCCCCCTCCTCCATCTGTCATTTAAATAACTCGTAGACCTTCTGAAATTTTGAAGCCCTCTCCTTGTCACCAAGCATTAAGTAAGCCTTGCTCATAATCCGATAGATTTCAGCTCCCGAGGGTTCCTGTGAAAGAGCCTGACGCAAATGCTCCAATGCACCTTCGGGATTGCCGCAGTCAAGCTCTCTGCGGGCCATCTCCAAAAGCTCATACTCAGGTAATTGAGACGATCTGAACTTTTTTATCCGTTCCTGACCAAGCTGTTTATTTAAATCACCAATGAATTCTTTGAACTTATCCACGGTAAAGGGTTTTTGCAAATAGGCGATTGCACCGAGGCGGGTACATTCCACCGCATTTTTTACCGTCGCATAGGCAGTAGTAACCACCACCGGCACATTAATTCCTTGGCTTACCATCCACTTAAATAATTCTGTCCCGCTCATAAAGGGCATTTTTATGTCGAGGAAAACAATGTCGAAGTCACGGCTTGAAAGGTATTCCTTTGCCTGACGGCCGCTTTCAGCTTGTACAACCTCGTAACCCACCTGTTCCAAACATTTTTTCAGCAGCATTCGCATGGATTTGGTGTCATCAACAACCAGAGCAATTCTCAAAATCATCTTCCTTCCGATGAATTGGGGAAATTCGTTATATAAAATCATATCCCAATAGCAGAAAATAATAAACCGGCGTCCCCTCATCTTCTTTAAAAAACCCTAATGTTCTTTCCCCGTTTTTTGAAAATAAGTACCCTTATCTTAATATTTCTTATAAATTCTTTCTCAATCTCTTCATATGCATTTTTTTACAAATAAGATAACTCTTTGCTTTCCATGCCTTAAAGCGTTGAAAAAAAGCGGGAAGACTGCTTTAACCAGCCCCCCGCCTGTGTTCCATGCGACGCCGCAAAACTGATAAATCAGCACGGCTAGCCATAAAAGTTCTTTATTTGATTTTGACAGCCTTCATCTGAGCCTTAACGCACAGCTCTCCGGCCTTGAAAGCATGCTCCTGAGTCATTGCGTTTTCCGTGCGGTTGATACAGTCTAAAATAAGCTGACCGAAGTAGGGAAAGCCTACTTTGCCGTGCACGGGAAGATGGTGCTCACCGCTTTTATTAACAAGGAAAACATGATCGCCTTCCTTCTCCACACCCACATTAACATATTTACGAAGCTCAATATACCCTTCGGTTCCAAGAATAAGGGTTCTGCCGTCACCCCAGGTGCTGAGCCCGTCCGGCGTAAACCAGTCCACTCTGAAATAATGAGTGGCACCGTTGTCGCCCACAAGCAGGGCATCACCGAAATCATCCAGCTCCGGATAATCGGGATTATTATAATTGGCTATCTGGCTATGGGAAACGGTAGCGTCTTTTGCTCCGGAATAATACAAAAACTGTTCAATCTGATGGCTGCCGATATCGCAGAGGATGCCGCCATAATTTTCTTTCTTAAAAAACCATTGGGGTCGGGACGGCGCATTGAGGCGGTGAGGCCCCAGTCCCAGCACCTGTATAACCTTGCCGATGGCTCCTTCATGAATAAGCTGTCCGGCATAAACGGCACTTTCCACATGAAGACGTTCGGAGTAGTAAACCATATACTTTTTCCCTGTTTCCTTAACCTTTGCCCTGGCTTTTTCCACCTGCTCCAGAGTCGTAAAGGGCGCTTTATCCGTAAAATAATCCTTGCCTCCGTCCATGACCTTAAGGCCCAGTCCGCACCGCTGGGAAGTAACGGCTGCCGCCGCAACCAGCTTAATATCCTGATCCTTCAGAATCTCATCCAGGCTTTGTGCTGCTTTGGCTTGAGGAAACACCTTTAAAAAGGCCTGAACCTTGGCAGGATCCGGATCATACACATATTTAAGCGTTGCTCCTGCTTCTGTCAATCCATTGCACATGCCATAAATATGACCGTGATCCAGAGCTGTTGCAGCAAAAGAGAATTCGCCCGCTTTTACGACGGGTTTGGCTTTGCCCACAGGCGCGTAATTCATTCCATCAGCTTTTTGCATCGGATACACTCACTTTCATTTAATGTTTTGCCGCTTTCGCGGAACCATCCCGGTAACTAAAAGGCTCTAACCGATTCTTTCTTTTATTATTTCATAAAACGGAGTAAAAGCCTACCCTTTGTTAATCAAGGTTATTCCTTCACCGTACCCTGGATCCAATCCATCATCTCCCCGATATCATAAACCCTGGCATCGCCCATTTCCACAAGCGCTTTGGCCGCCTCCCCACTTGTTCTGCCACCGCGGCAGTATACCGGAATAACAGCCGCCTTATCCGGCAGCTGCTTCGGGGCCTTTTCCTTTCAGCAGTAGTGTTTTTTAAGCACAGACAGAATTTCCTCCACCCGGTGATCCAAAATGGTATAGGTAATGTTCTGTCCCGATTTGGAGGAATCAAGAATCCCATAAGCCTTCATAAGCCCCAAATGCTGGGAAAGGGCGGACTGAGTTATCCCAGGAATTCCTTCGGCCAGCCTGCTTACGGTTTTCGGACCGTCAATAAGCTGGCATAAAATGAGAAGCCGGTTTTCATTGGCCAGTATTTTTAAAAGCTCCGCTATTTTCTTTGCTTTTTCTTCCATATTCATTGTCCTTTCCATGCCTTAAAATACAAATCCCCTGTGTCATGGTGCCCATGGGGCAGTAAACGCACCAGGTACGCGGTTTGTACAGGGCCATGGTCGCAAGGCCCAAAATCGTTGAAGTCAGCATGACGCCATAAAATCCAAAAGCGAACTGGGCGGCCCATGGTGCTGCAAATGAAATAGCTGTCCATTGCCAAGGCAGCTTAAACACCCAAAGCAGAGTGACAGCCTCTTTAAGTGAAGCACCTGCAAAAACCTGATAGGTGGTATAAATCATTAATCCAAACATTATCATAAAAAAGGTAAGGAAGCCATACCTGAAGCCCTTGCTTCTTAAAAAACGGGGAGGCTTGGCACCTCTTGAAAGCCCCAGACGGCCTCCCAGAAGCTCAAACAGCTGTCCGCGTCCGCAATACCGGTTGCAGTAGGCTTTATTGCCTTTGGCCACCGCAATTAACAGTGGAATAAAAAAGCATAAAAGACCCAGCCAGGCAAAAAGAATGTTAAAAAGCCCCAAGACGAGATAAAGGGCTGAAGCGAGCCATAAAAAATCATACCAGCGCTTTTTGTTCATGGCTTCCCACCTCCTTGACATTGAGCTCAATAACAGCCGCAGGGCAAGCCTTTACGCATTTGCCACAGCCTACACACCGGCTTTCATCTACCTTTGCGAAAAGTCCTTTGTATATGGATATGGCTTTTCTGGGGCAAACCTTTTCGCAGCTTCCGCAGGCAACGCATTCCTCTGTCAGTACAACGGCTCTTTTCCTTATGGACTTCATAACACACCAACCTTTATGCTTTATTTCTGAATTTGAGCTATGACGAATACGAATAGTGTGGAATATTAATATATTAGTAATTTATAATATACTAATAATGTATTCTCCTGTCAATGCCGATGTGACGCCTTCCGTTTCCATAGCAAAAATTTTTTCATGTCACTTAATCATCCTTCAAAACATCCGGTGCGTTCAGTAAAGGATAAAAAACCGGCATGAAAAAGCGAAGGCACAGGCCTTCGCTTACATAGACTTCTAAGATTTATTTTTCATACGGGTAATCCCACAGCCACGACAACGACAGTTTTATATGAAATCGCTTTACCGTTGAGGGTGAAGCCTTTAATCAGTCAGCAGAATACTTTTGCACATTTTCACCTGTTCAAGCATATGACCAATATTGCCTTCACCTGCAAATAAGGTCATGTCGAAAAAATCCTGATTCAAATCAGTCCAGAATAATTCATTTTCATCGCCTGATACCTCGACATCACATTTTAGCTTACCCACATAAACCTCCATATAACAACGATGCAGATAGTATTTAAAATCCATGAGGTGATGCAGGGTAACCATTTCTCTTGAAATGCTTGTTTCTTCGAAAAGCTCTCTGTAGGCTGCCTCAAGTCCGGGTTCATCCCTCTCGATTTTCCCGCCAACCAGATTACGCAAGCCTTTATAGGGATTCTTCAAACGCTTGCACATGAGCAGGCGATCCATATCCTTATTGTATATTATAAGAACATTATAGCCTTGCATTGCCGTTCTCCTTTACTATTTAAGCTCTATCTACTAAGGTATATTATCTTAAGGTTTATTATCATTCCGTATAATACCGTTTGCGAATCTATGGCCGCATTAAAGCGGTAATTCTTATGAAAAGAGTCCTTCTACTAAAAAGATAACGTCACAATGTATTTGTCCTTGTCGGCCACGGAAACCTCCCAGCCCATCCCTTTCAAGAGATTGAGATCTCCCACAGAATCCGTGTGAATAAACAAATAGGTTTTTCCGTTTTCCTGATAGACCTTCATAATATCGTTATTCAAATGATTTATAAATTCCTCATAGCAGAGATTTTCCTTATAGAGAACCGCGGCGCAAGGGTATCCCAGGTAACGGATATGCCATGGCTCATACATCACCAGGGTGATATTTTGCTTTTCCTCGGCATAACGAACCACAAAGCCAAACTTCCAGGAATTAGCCTTAAGCCATTGGCTCTGGCTGGTTTTTCCGAAGGTATCCGCCGAAGTGCCGTTCATACTTAAAATGTCCAGGGCCATACCCGTATGATGCTCACTTGCGCCTGGCAAGGCCACCCTTTTCTGGGTTTCAAGCATGGGATCCTTAACACCCAAGCTCTTGTTGATTGACAGTCGATTGTTAAAAAGCTGTTTCTGAAGCTGAATATCCCGGTATCCGCTATTAGCGATAAAGCCGGTAACATTTTCCTTTTTCCCTTGAGCAATCATGGTGTAAAGGGCTTCTGCCGTGATTTTTGTAAGCCTCTGCCCGCCTCCCGATACGGTCAGCTTTTTGCTGTCCACACTTACCAGATCCGTGGGTTTATAGCCATCGGGCAGTATATTGTCCCTATTGACCAGCAGAAGGTTGTTTTTCATGTTTTTTGATACCGTATCGGATTTAACGGTTTCATTAAAGGGCTCAAGCTTTATAAAAACCACACCGTTTTCCTGAACAAACCGGACATCGTATGCCGAAATGGTTCCGGATTTTATTCCGTTCGTATTGGCTGCAGCAGCAAAGGAAAGGCTGTCCCCTGTTGTCACTGCGGAAGCATTGCCAACAGTGATTAATTTTCCTATGTACTCGGTGGAATCGGTTATGTAAAAACGCTTTGACGCCACATCTGCCTTAATGTTTTCCAATATCCACAGGGCCTTTTCAAAGGAATCGCCTCGTTTCAGCGTAAAGCTCAGCGTGGTTCCATCCATATGATAGGCACCTGAATCCAGACTTAATGAAAACGCAATGCCCTGAGTATCATAAACCACATTGGTAATAGGAAGATCGCCTTCGGGTAAAGCATCCCCGTCCGTGTCGGGTACCGGCCCCAAAAGACCGCTGTCCAGCAAATTCTGGGGACTAATGGCACCTTCGTCAATGAGCTTTTCAACAAGGCTTTTGTCTGAATCCTTCATAAGGCTTCTGAGGGCAGCATGGCAAAGAATGCCCACATCGGCTCTGGTAAAACGCTTTCTGGAATTTTTGTATATCTCGGGATTTGTAATCAGCCCCAGCTCGGCAGCCTTATCCACCGCTGTGGCCAGTGTAAAATCCCCCCTGGTATCGTCATAACCCAGGCAACGGAGAATAAATGTCGTAAAGCTTTGAACTGAAAGGAGGTCATCCGCTCCGAAACGGGTTTGAGAGGTGCCGTAGGCCAATTGATTGTTATAAAGATAACCCACATAAGAAGCGGCCCATTGAGGCACATCTTCAAAAGGGTGACTGTTATTGAGTTCTATGGCCTCCTGCTCCTTGCCCATAAGACGGGTAAGAATAATGGCCCCTTCTGCCCGTGAGGGCTGGCGATCCAAATCCAGGCCTTTTCCGGTGCCGGTAAAAATACCGAGGGTTTGAAGGACGAGAGCTTTTTGCAAGGCTCCTTCCGAAGCGGCTGTAGAAGAGATGGTGCTAAGAGGTGCACAAGTAAGTAACAAAGCCAGGATGATCATAAATGTCAGAATTCTTTTTTTCACTGAACTTTCTCCTTTGTATCGGCAAATCAATGAGCTTTTCTATACCTTCTATCGGCCTAATCCTATGGGTTCGGTAGGCAGGAAGCTTATTTTCATCCATTATAGCAGATTCTTTTATTCTTATCAGCAACGTTAAGTAACTTTGATTCGTTTTAGGATGTCCGCTTACCCCTCTTTAATAATTCTTATCCAGCTAATAACAATGACCTGTTGCAGGCATATTATTAAGGCGTTTGAGAAAGCAGCAGCCCTACAGGATTGAGGATAGCCTTAGCGGTTTCAACGTGATATAATCAGGCTGAAAAAGGAATTCCGACATTTCAGGTGCAAGCCTTTTTCTATTGTATATAAGGGAGGATACGGCCATGCCTCAGCTTCAACAGGGCAGCTCCCTTCCCCGCTCCACACCGGAGCAGGAGGGTGTTTCCCCGGATAAAATTGTTTCGTTTCTTGATGCGGTAGCCGAAAGAAAAATTGAGCTTCACAGCTTTATGATGCTTCGTCACGGCAAAGTGGTGGCGGAGGGCTGGTGGAAGCCCTATGAAAAGAACAGCCCCCATCTTCTTTATTCGCTTAGTAAGAGCTTTACCTCTACAGCTATCGGCTTTGCCGTATCCGAGGGGCTCCTTACTGTGGAAGATCTTATCGGGGGTTATTTTAAAGAGGATTATCCCGAAAACCCGGATGAAAAGCTTAAACAGCTTAAGGTAAAACACCTTTTGTCCATGAGCACAGGCCATAACACCGATATGACCATGCTGGCGGCACAGGAAACCAACTGGGCCAAGCTGTTCTTTGATACCCCTCTGGAATTTGAGCCGGGTACTCATTTCTTTTATAACAACCTGGCAACCTATATGCTTTCCGCACTCATTACAAAGGTTACCGGAAAGACCACGCTGGATTACCTCATGCCCCGTCTTTTTGAGCCGCTGGGCATTGAGCGCCCTGTCTGGGAAACCTGCCCCAAGGGTTATAATACAGGGGGCTGGGGTCTTGCTCTTAAAACCGAGGATATTGCCAAATTTGGTCTTTTATATCTCAACAAGGGTGTGTATGATGGAACCCGGATCCTGTCTGAAAGCTGGATAGAGGAAGCCACAACAAAAAAAGTTGAAAACGGTACGGATCCTGAAAACGACTGGACTCAGGGCTACGGCTACCAATTCTGGCGCTGCCGCTTTAATGCCTATCGTGGAGACGGTGCCTTCGGCCAGTTCTGCATTGTCCTTCCTGAAAAGGATGCGGTTATTGTTTTCACAAGCGGCGTACCGGATTTGCAGCAGGTATTGAACGTCACCTATGCCCATCTTCTTCCTGCTCTTGGTGAGGAGCTTGTCGTTCCGGCATCCGTACAGGAGGAGTCAAAGGCTTCGGAGACATCGCCTGCGCTTGCAGCGAGGCTTTCCTCCCTCTCCTATCCTCCTCCTGTTTATATGTCTGCAACACCCTTGGAAAAAGGGCTTGAGGAGCTTGTCGTTATACCGGACACACAGGCCGATGGGTTTGAACGGGTCATTTTAAAGCTGAAGGAGCATTTTCTGGAGCTGGTGCTGGAGCGAGAAGGGAAAGCCTATAAAATCCTTGCAGGAAGAGAGCGGTGGCTTGAGGCCTATACAGAGCTGTTTATGCCTATGACCCCGGGCATCACCACGGATCGGGTACGAACCATGGGAAGCTTTACCTGGCAAAGCGAGGATTTGCTTCTGGTTACCCTTCGTCTTGTTGATACCCCTTATACCATGAAAATACGGATAAGCCTTAAAGAGGGGCGCTGCACCCTTAATGCGGATTACAACCTTTCCTTCAGAGGCGTTCATTTTTTCAGCTTTGACGGCCATTACCTGTTCTGATGTAAAGGCTGCAAATAAATTTATGTCCACTAAAAAAGCCGTACAATCAAATGTATGGCTTTTTGTGTGCTTTTCTTTCTTATGCGATTAAATCAGGGAGGCGTCCTGAGTCAGGGAAGGCGTCCTGCATCACTGAAGGGGAAAATCCGAATGAGGACTGTGCCAATAATTTTTTTTGCACTTACAGTCCCAAAGGCCCTGCTGTCCATGCTTTTGTCGGGCAGTCGATTATCGCCCAGTACGTAGACACAACCCTGAGGCACCACCACATCGTCGTAGAGCTCATTGCTGATGAGTGTGGTTTCGCCGTTGATATAGGGCTCGGCAAGCAGCTTTTCATCAACATAAACCTTGCCGTTCTTAATGACCACATGCTGGTTTTCTACGGCAATAACTCTTTTTATGGCATATTTCTTATGATCCGACAGAAGCTCGGGTATTTTCAGAACCACTATATCACCTGCTTCAACGGACCCAAAGCGCTGACTCAGGCTTTCAATAATCAATACATCCTGGTTTTTCAGCGTGGGCAGCATGGAATTGCCGTCCACCACTGTCAGGCGTCCCACAAAAACCACCACAAGAACCGCCAGCAATGCGGCGGATCCCAGATGGAAAAGCCAGTCCAAAAGCTCTTTTACTACTTTGTTATTCACGTTCTTCAACCGCCGTTTTTATATGCAGCTCGGAAAGCTGCTTGTCGGAAACCGTATCCGGTGCATTCGTCATGAGGCAGGAAGCGGTTTGCACCTTGGGAAAGGCAATAACATCACGGATATTATCCGTTCCTGAAAGCAGCATAACCAGTCTGTCAAGTCCGAAAGCAAGACCACCGTGGGGCGGTGTGCCGAATTTAAAGGCATCCAGCAGGAAGCCGAAGCGATCCTTTGCCTCTTCATCGGTAAAGCCGATAATATTAAACATTTTGGCCTGAAGCTCCTGCTGATGGATACGAATACTCCCTCCGCCAACTTCATAGCCGTTGAGTATGATGTCGTAAGCCTTTGCTCTTACCCGGCCAGGATCGGAATCCAGAAATTCAATATCCTCGTCCA
>JAFADM010000458.1 GCA_023424865.1 Bacillota bacterium
CTACTACAGGCAGAAGAAATATGTTATGCTTTAGTAAGTAAGAAAACACCGGGCATTTTACGGTGTTCGCGTAAAATAAGGAAGCAGGAGGGATGCCTGTGCTGGGACTGACATTAGAAGGGGGCGGCGCTAAGGGGGCCTTTCACCTCGGAGCCGTTAAGGCACTTACAGAGGAAGGTTATGCTTTTGACGGCATAACGGGTACCTCCATTGGGGCCTTAAACGGTGCGCTTCTTGCTCAGGGTGATTTCCATAAGGCCTATGAATTGTGGGAAAGCATGGACAACTCACTTATTTTCGATATTGAAGACACCTACATGCAAAAGTTCAGAGATAAAAAGGTGGATCTTCAGACCCTTTCCTACTTTTCCATTAAGCTCAAGGATATTCTTGAACAAAAAGGGCTTGATACCAGCCGCATCCGCGAGCTTCTTAAAAGAGTCGTCGATGAGGAGAAGCTTCGAAGCTCCCCCATTGATTTCGGTCTTGTCACCGTATCCATTTCGGATTTAAAGCCTCTGGAGCTTTACAAGGAGGACATTCCGGAGGGCAAGATGGTGGATTACCTCATGGCCAGTGCCAATTTCCCTGCCTTTAAAATAGAGCCCCTTGACGGCAAATATTATGTTGACGGCGGATTCTATGATAATTGCCCCGTTAATCTTCTTATACGTAAGGGCTATGATAAAATATTTGCCGTCCGTACCCTGGGTATGGGTATTAAACAAAAGGTGGAAAACCCGGATGTGGATCTTGTATACATTATACCGAGCGAGGATTTAGGGGCTATCCTCAACTTTGATAATCAGCTTATTCAAGCCAATCTTAAGATGGGGTATTATGATACCCTTCGTACCTTAAAAGGGCTGTGGGGCAAAAGGTATTACCTTACCCCCGGAGAGGATGAAGCCGTACTTACCTTTCTGCTCTCCTTGCCGGATGAAGCGATTATCAGTCTGGGACGCCTTTTAAGTGTACCGCCCATGGAACCTAAACGGATGCTTTTTGAAAAAATACTGCCCTTCCTGGCCGATCTCCTTCGCCTTCCTCCTACTGCCGGCTATGGCCATATCCTCACAGGCCTTTTAGAAATTTTAGCCGATGAAATGGAGATGGACCGATTTCGAATTCTAACCTTAGGCTCTATGCTCGAAGAGCTGATGGGGCAGATGGAAGAAAAGCAAATTCCCCCACCGCCAAGAACTCTTGCTCCCACCCCGATTAAGCGTCTGGCCTCCGCATTTATAAAAAACAATGTACTAAAAGATGCTGCAAGAGAGCTTACTCTTCATATGAAGCCCAGCCAATTTCTCATAACACGCTGAAAGATGTCGCATAACTAAGCATTAGCTTGAATATTGAAAGGAAAACTGCATGAGCAAACGACCTGACGAATCGGCAATCGAAATGAATGAACTGGTTTTACCTAATGATACTAATCTTTTAGGAAATCTCCTGGGAGGACGCCTGCTCCATTGGGTGGACATTGCAGGAGCCATGGCCGCCCAACGCCACAGCAACAGTGTCGTGGCCACCGTTGCCATAGATAATGTGGATTTCAGAACACCGGTGAAAGTGGGCAATATTGTTAACTTAAAAGCCCGGGTCACCTGGGTAGGAAGAACCTCTATGGAGGTTATTGTGGAGGTCCATGCCGAAAATTATCTGACCGGTGAAATAAAGGCCAC
Source organism: Bacillota bacterium (assembly GCA_023424865.1). The sequence goes on from JAFADM010000458.1 coordinate 1,689, forward strand.
GAACAAAGCCTATCTTACCTTTGTGGCAGTGGATCCGGAGGGAAAGCCCCTACCCGTACCAGGACTTATAATAGAAACGCCTGAGGAAAAGCATGATTATGAGGAGGCACAGTGCCGCAGAAAGAATCGGTTGGAGAGAAAATCCTTCTGCACTTAAGCACGGGATTAAAAAAGAGACTTTTACGTTTCCGGGAGGCATTTCCTCTCCCTCAGAGGCATATCCTTTTTAATAGACAAGTTGAAGTGAAATAAAGCTCCAAACTTCATTTTCCTGGAGTCCTATCCAGTGTTTGGTTGATTCTTTCAGCATTCACGGTTGTTCAGCAAAAATTCCAGTAAAACAGGTGGATTTTTTGCTTGACAATGCTGCGCTGCTGACTTAGAATATATTTTGTCTTTACAAGACGTTTTGTGGTGGGTATAGCTCAGTTGGTTAGAGCGCCAGGTTGTGGCCCTGGAGGTCATGGGTTCAATTCCCATTATTCACCCCATTGAAGTCAGATGAATAGAGGTTGGAAACTGTGGCCCGTTCCGGCTTCCAACTTCGAAAACTGACTTTTTTTATGGACATAAGCTGGTTTTAAAACTTTCAAAAGTTTTTAAAGGTTGGCTTGACAAAGAGAAGTTTCATCTTTATAATTGTCTATGCGCCTAATGGTGGGATGTCGCCAAGTTGGTAAGGCACCAGACTTTGACTCTGGCATTCGTAGGTTCGAGTCCTGCCATCCCAGCCAAATAGGATCCATTAGCTCAGTTGGTAGAGCACTTGACTTTTAATCAAGGTGTCCGGAGTTCGAATCTCCGATGGGTCACCAAAGATAACCCTGAAAGAATTGATCTTTCGGGGTTTATTTTTTCTATGCTCAGCTTTCATTTTATGAACTTCAAATTATTCGATAACTGCTTGCACGATCCGCCTCTTTATTCCGCTGAAAAGCCCACCCCCTGTGAAAATCCCCGGTATTCTGATTTTGAACGACATAAATTTCACAAACTACAATTTTATATTTGAAGGAGGTTTATTGTCATGATCGATTTCAACAATGCGACCTACCTGAAGCTACGGACGGTGCCTGCAGCTAATTTTGAGTCCATGGTTCTTCCCTTTTTCGTTGAAGGCGAAACCATTCTGGGTACTTATCAGGGAATCCGGGACGGAGTGGTTTTTACCAACAAACGAATTATTTCCATCAATGTCCAGGGACTTACGGGAAAGAAGAAGGACTTCACTACTCTCCCCTACAGCAAGATTCAGGTTTACTCGGTAGAAACCTCGGGAATCCTTGATCTGGACAGTGAGCTGGAGCTTTGGTTCAGCGGCTTGGGTAAGGTAAAATTTGAATTTGTTAGCAATGCGGACATCTCGGGTATTTGCCGCACAATAAGCCAGTTTACCCTTAAATAAGAGCCTTCGGGTCATTTGAGGTCCTTTTGCCGGGTATACTTGGGAATGCGTATCTGAACCTTTGTTCCAATACCCGGGCGGCTAAAAAGGCTGATACCGTATTGATTTCCAAATTGAAGCTTAATGCGGTCATCCACATTTTTGATACCGTAACCGCCGCTCTGGTTTCCCTGCTCAGCAAAAACCAGAGCGATTTTTTCTTCCGTCATGCCCACACCGTCGTCAATAATTTCAAAGACCAAGCTGTCTGGTTCCACACAAACGTTCAAATTAATATTTATTGGAATTTCCCTCATGTAGACCGCATGCTCCAGTATATTCTCAATAAAGGGCTGGAGTATGACCTTTATGGTATCATAAACAAGAGCCTCATCATCAATATGGTAATAAATATTAAAATCTTCTCCTTTACGGATTTTATAGATTTGAGTATAGGCTTTTACCTGTTCAAGCTCATCGGCTACCTTTATTAAATCATGCCCCTTATTGAGCGTCATGCGATAAAAGGTGGTAAGTGCCCTTACCATTTTGTTAATGCTGTCCCGATCCCCTTTATTGCCAAGACGGCTTATGCAGGAAAGGGAATTATAAAGAAAGTGGGGATTGATTTGCGCCTGTAAAGCCTTTAGCTGGGCTTCCTTCCTGTCAATATTGGCCTGATAGTTATCCCGTATAAGACTATCCATACGGGCTGTCATTTCATTAAAAGTGCGCGCCAGATAGCCAATTTCATCATTATAGGCATCCGGTGCTTTATTCTTCAAATTATGGCTGTGCAGCTTCTGCATGCGTTTTGTAATATCCGTGATGCGATTGGAAAACGATCCGGCTACAAGATTGGTTACCACAAAAAGTATGATAAGGGCCAGGATACAGTATAAAAGGGTCATGTTTCGAATACGTGCAATACTTTCATTCATGTTTTTAATGGGAGCAACGGTAAGAAGGTTCCAGCCTGTAACCGGGTTTTTTCCTTTAAAAATAACATAATCCTCCAGGAAAAGAGGAGTACCGCTTTCGGAGGAAAGCATGAAGGGCTGAATTTCCTCCATGCGTGCCTGGTAAAAGGCCTGCTTATCCGTATCCTGGGAAAGGAGCGTCTCTTCTCCATCAAAAACCAGATGAAACACATCCCCATTTTCACCCGTATTTACGCTGTTCTCCAGGATATCCCCCAATTTTACCGTAATAAGAATATAACCAATGGGCTTATCAATGGTATAAAGAAAATTAAAAAGAGGCTTTACAAGGGTAATGTTGCCATTCTGGGCATCATCACTTATCTGCTGCCACTCAAAATCGAAGACGGTTTCTTCAATTCGGGTAAACCAATCCTTATTGGCCACCCGCTCCGCCTTATAAAGGTTAAAGGTGGCTCTCCCGCTTAAAATACGGCTGTCCAAAGGCGGATTGGCCGCTGACTCCGCAGTGCCGTGAACATAATTGTAGATGATATCATTATAATTAGGATTATAATGAACCAAATCCAGATGGACGCCCACACCCGTAGCCTGGAGAAGCGCGGTCAGAAACGGAGTCAAAAAGTCGTTTATAAAGCTGTACTCCAGATAGCTTGAAGAGCTTTGGCTGAAAAGATAGTCCTGAATACTCCGGTTAAGGTTAATGGACTGGGCCAGGCTGGTAAAGGCCGTCAACCGATTGGAAATATCATTATTATATTGAATCTGAGTATTTTCAAGGAGGGTCACATTCTGTTTTTCCACATAGGAGAGGGTTGTGGTATAACTTATGTATCCGATGGCAGCTACCGGAAGCATCGTCACCAAAAAATAGGTCAGAGCAAGCTTATAACGCAGCTTTAAATGATAAAACCAGGTTATGCCTGTTTGATAGAGGCGCTTCATCATTTCGTTCTCCCCCAGCTTTAATACGACATGGACGCCATTAAAGAGAATAGGTCTAGGAGCGCCTTTCCCTGTATTCGGAGGGCGTCATGCCATAGCAAAGCTTAAATTGATTAATAAAGGAGGATATATTGCGATAGCCAATACGGTTGGCTATTTCATAGGTCTTCATGTGAGAATTCTTTAAATGCTCCGCCGCTTTATTCATGCGGTATTCGGTAAGGTATTCCGTAAAACTCTTTCCTGTCTGCTCCTTAAACAAAAAGCCTAAATGATTGGGAGAATAAAAAAGGGTTGAGGCCACCTGCCTTAAGGTCAGCTCTTCCCGGTAATGCTCGGTGATATAGTTTAGCACGGTTTCAACAATTTTTTTGTTTTTTCCGGCCCTTTTGTTCTCCAAATACTCAATTACCGCCCTGAAAACATTTTTAAGCCACTGACGTATATCCAGGATGGTTTCTATATGATAGAGCTTTTCCCAAAGCAGGGACTCGCTTTTCCCAAAAATGGACTCCAGCCGCTCATTCATGTCCGCCAGAGTGATTTCAATACGGCTTATAAGGTTAAAACAGCAATTCTGGACATACCTTCTGTCATAAACACTCCCGGCTTCGATGCTGTCGAAAAGGGAATCAATATAAAAGACCGCCTTATTACAGTCCAGGGCTTCAATTGCCTGCATCAGGTGATTTCCAAAGCTTTGCACATCAATAGCTACGCCTTTTGAAACTGCCCTTGGATAATAAAACAGCACACTGCCCTTTCCCACAAACATTTTCTGATTGATAGCCTTTAGCGCTTCTTCATAGGATAAATGAAGGTCCTCAGGCTTTTCTACGGCAAGCCCTACGCCGATGGTCATACTGTAGCCTGTCTCCTCCCGGATTTTTTCCAATACGCATCTGGCTATTTGTCGTGACAGCTCCTCTTCCTGCTCGGCTGGAAGGGGCTGCTCCAAGCTTAAAAGAAGCAAATGGCGGCTTGGCTCCAGGCATAACGTGGCCACCGAGCAGTCCTCGAATTTCAGTACGGGCAGAAAGGCTTCCAGGATGTTGGAGGTATTCTCGTCAGTTTCAGTGCTGTCTTCAGGATTCAAGGCTTTGAAATCGTCCAGCTCGCAAAGGAGTACCCTATGGCTGCCCCCATCGGATTTAAGGCCGTATTGAGCATATTCCTCATACAGAAAGGGTTTGCCCTGCCGGTTTAAAAGCAGCTCTCTCCAGAATTTTTTCTTCAAAAGAGGTGCACTCTCATTGACTCTTTCAATCAGGCGCTGTTTTTCTTCCTGTTCCCGTGCTTCCCGTGAAAGAAGGTCCACTGCCTTTTCTACCGCAGTATGAAGCTCGAGGGTATCTATGGGCTTTAAAATATACTCAAAAGCATCCATCTTAAGAGCTGAGCGAACATATTCAAAATCGTCATACCCACTTGCAAAAATAACTTTAAGGCTCGGTAGACTGCCCATAGCTTGTTCGGCCAGTATAAGGCCGCTCATGCCGGGCATTTTGATATCTGTAATCAGAATATCGGGTGTGAAGGTTTCCATAAGTTTTATGGCTTCAAAGCCGTTTTTTGCAGTCATAACGGTATCAATAGAAAGGGTTTCCCATACAATTTGCTCTTGAAGCCCCTCCCGGTCCAGCCGCTCGTCGTCCACAATTAAAAGCCTATACACACGCATCACCCTTCTTATTGTATCCTTTTGCCGAAAGCAGGAAAAGACCTGAACGAATAAATCCGTCCAGGTCTTACTAAAACCGGATTAATTAGACTTCATTTTTTCAAGGTTTTCTTTCCAAAGGGTAGTCTTATAGGTTTCTACCAGCTGGAAGTCCATTTTATAAATCTGGTCAATGGTGTCCTGTATAATTTTTCTGGTTTCGGCCTCATCTTTTGCCATAACCATCTTGGGAACCTGCTTGCGGACATAATCCTGGACTTGCTTGAATGCAATGCCCTCAGGTGTGTCGGCGGAGGTAAAGAGCCCCTCATAGGCTGTCACATCCGCAGAATGCTTCCAGGTTATATTGTATTGATTGGATATAACGAAATCCCTCTCGGCTTCAGGCAGCTTTTCATTGGCAGCGGATTTGCTGAAATCCACCCATTCGGACATACCAGGAAGGGAGAATTCCTCAAAGGCCACCTCATCGGCTTCTTCCTTAGGTAGGGAGGAACGGGTCTTTTTAAGGATGGGATACCCGCTTTCATCCAATTCATCCCACAGAATGCCCTGAGGGCCATGGAAGGTAATAAGCTGGCCTTCGTCGGAGGCAATCCAGTCCAACACCTGATAAATACGTTCAGGATCCTTGGCGTTTTTGGTAATGCAAATGGAGTTCCAGCCCAGTGTTTTATAGGTAGCATTAGCTATTTTGGATTGGTCGAAGCCGCCGCCAGCAGGAGGCTCGATAATCCGGTAAAAGGCATTGGGATCAATTTTTTCCCAGGCCATCTTGCCGTCACGGGCCTCGTTAACCGCGTTAGAGGAGGCATACACGGCAATACGCCCCGTATCCCGCTTATCGTTCATCTGCTGAGAGGTTTCCACAAAGAAGTCCTTGTTCATAAGGCCCTGATTCCAAAGCTTGTTGGCAAAAATCATGGCCTCGGTCCAGCGGGGATCCTTCATAAAGAATTCCAGGGTTCCGTTACCGGTTTCATAGACCATATCCTCATTGACGGTGCCAATTCCGCCAAAGCTGTAATAGAGCTGGTAGACGCCGCCCTGGAAGTTACCAACGTCAAACTGCATGGGTACTACGTCCTTGCCGTTGGCCTTGTAACCTCCGGCCTTTACATCAGAGAGGTATTTGAGAAGGTCGTCCAGCGTGTTGATTACCGGCGAGCCCAGCTGCTTGTATACGATATCATTTACAAACCAGCCGCCGTTGCCGGTGGGATGTTCGGGCGTGGTGGACCAGTTCAAAAGGCTGTAGATTTTGCCGTTAACCTTGGAAAAGTTAACAGTTGCCGGATCGGAGGTATCCCTGTAGCCAGGGTATTTTTGATAATAATCGTCCAGCGTCACCAGTTTATCCAGGTCTATGAGCTTTTTATAAGCTTCGTTTCGATCCATCATAATAACGTCGGGAAGCGTGTCGGAGGCAATCATAAGGCTCAGCTTTTCATTTTCGTTTCCGCCGGGGCTTTGAACCTCTATGGTAGCGTTCATGCGAGACATAAGCTCCTGCCCGATTTTGGTTTCCTCAAATTTTCTGTTAACGGTTTTCCAGCTGTAGTTCCAGTAGACCACAAAGTGAACAGGCTCAGAAGTGTCATAAACCGATGCCTCAGGGGTGGGCGTAGCTGATTCCGTAGTTGATGACGGGGTAGCGGAAGCCGCTGAAGGTGTGGGCGAAGGTGTACCGTCGGAACCCGAAGGCGCCGCTCCGCAGCCGGACAGCAGCGTTCCAAGCATGGACACTGTAAGCATAGCTGCCGTCAGAAATTTCATTTGACGCTTTTTCATGATGAATCCTCCTCTTTTTTATTATAGCGCAGGGTTTCACAAATCCCAATGCGGGATTGTCAGCCCTGTCA